>JAQCNG010000016.1 GCA_028275145.1 Halovenus sp.
CCAGTTGCGGGTGACACGCTCGCGCCGGGCGACGAACTACCGGTCGTTGGTACGTTCGACAGTGACTCGGAGAGTGCCGACTTTGATTCGTTCCTCTCGGAGCACGGGCGTACGCTCACCGATGGTGGACTGGCCTACGGGTCAGACGAGGGGGGTGACCAGGCCACCGCTGTCGGGACGGCCTCGTGGGAGCGAATCGCCTCAATCGAGGTCATCGAACCCCGTCACGAGTACGTCTACGACTTCTCGGTGGCAGGACTGGAGACGTTCACGACGGCGGCGGGTGTCGTCACGCACAACACGATGAACACCTTCCACTACGCGGGTGTCGCCGAGATCGACGTCACACAGGGGTTGCCGCGGCTGATCGAACTCGTGGACGCCCGAAAGGAGCCCGACACCCCCATGATGACGGTCTATCTGGAGGAGGAGTACGCCGAGGACCGCGACCGCGCCCACGAGGTGGTCTGGAACATCGAGGCGACCCGCATCCTCCAGTTGGGTGACGTCTCGACGAACGTGGCGGATATGCTGGTGGAGGTGTCGCTCAACGAGGACACACTCCGCGAGCGGTGGCCCACGGTCGACGACCCGGGCGAGGTTGCCGAGGAGATCGCCGGGACAATCGAGTCGGCGCTCGGTGTCGAGGCCCGTCGAGACGGTCTGGCCATCCGGTTTGGCCCCGACGAGCCCTCCTACCGGGACCTGTTGCAACTGGTCGAGGAACTCCGGGAGATCGTGTTCAAAGGTATCGAGGACATCTCGCGGGTGGTCATCCGGAAGGAAGAGACCGACAACGGCGAGGAGTTTGTTCTCTACACGGAGGGGTCTGACTTCGGGACGGCACTGGAGATAGAGGGCGTCGACGCCTCCCGGACCACCTGCAACAACATCCACGAGATACACAAGAACCTGGGTGTGGAGGCGGCCCGCGAGTCCATCATCGAGGAGACGATGGACACCCTCAGAGAGCAGGGTCTGGACGACGTGAACATCCGGCATCTCATGCTCGTTGCCGACACGATGACGAACGAGGGTGAGATCGACTCCATCGGCCGGCACGGCATCTCGGGCGCAAAGGACTCGGTGCTCGCGCGGGCGGCCTTCGAGGTGACGGTCAGCCACCTGCTCGATGCCGCAATCCACGGCGAGATCGACCACCTCGACGGCGTGACGGAGAACGTCATCGTCGGCAAGCCGATCAAACTGGGCACCGGCGACGTCGACCTGCGGATGAGCGCCGGGTCGAACTCCGACTGATGCGTGTCACGCTCTCCGGGGAGGCGCTGCGGATTGCCGGCCTGGTCGAGGCCGAGACCGACGCCTCGGTGCGGGACTGTCTCGTCGAGGACGAGCGGGTGGTCGTGCTGGTCGCCGCCGGCGAGATGGCCGCGGCAATCGGGCCCGGCGGCGAGCACGTCAAGCGCATCGAGCGCCGCATCGGCACGCAGGTGACACTCGTCGAGGACGCCGACCGGCCCGGGGCGTTCGTGGCGAACTCGCTCGCGCCCGCGGCGGTGTACAACGTCACGATAAGCGAGGGTGAGGACACGATCGCCTACGCCGAGGTGGACGAGAACGACCGCGGCGTCGCCATCGGCACCGACGGGGAGAACATCGAAACCGCCCGCCGTCTGGCGAAGCGCCACCACGATATCGACGACATCGAGTTGGCGTAGGCCGGTCCGACCGCCGTCTCTTCTCGACTCTCGACGGGGGACACCTCGAGAGAGTCAGAACCCGGTCCGGGAGCGACCCGTGGACCGCGGCGAGTCAGTCCGGGAGCGCATCGCGGACCGCGGCGAGCAGTTCTGCCTCGCTCTCGACACGGGCTGTCTCGCCGCCGTCACCGCGGGCGGCCCGTGGGCCGGTCTCGCCCAGGTGCGCCCGGATGCGTGTCTCCTCGTCCCCGATTGCGGCCGCTCCCGCGGGGGTCTCACCCGGTCCGGCAACAACGAGTGCGTCGGCCGCCCGTGCGAGTTCGCGGACGCGCTCGCGTTCGCGCCTGTCTGGCCCCTCGAAGGCGGGGACAGTCACGGTCTGCTGGCCCAGATTCGTAGCGACACTCGCCGCGACATCGCCGCCGGAGACCGGCCCGACAGTCACCTCGTAGCCCGCCCGCCACAGCGCGCGCACAGCAGCAGCGCCGCCCGCTCCGCCGCCGACCACGTGGACAGTCCCGCTGTGCTCCGGGCGCTCCTCGAGTGCGGCGACGCGTGGCGTGCCGGTGACGTGATTCCGGGAGACGGCGGTCTCTGTTCCGAAGGCGTCCGCGAGACTCTCGTCCGCGAGCACCTGCTCGGGTGGGCCCCGGGCACGAATCCGGCCGTCCGACAGCAACAGGAGGCGGTCACAGAACCGGGCCGCCAGGTCGAGGTCGTGGATGGCCGCGAGCGCCGCCCGACCCTCCCTGACGAGGTCGGCGACGAGGCCGAGCACCTGCACCTGGTGGTTGATGTCGAGACTCGACGTGGGTTCGTCCAGCAAGAGCGCGTCGGGCTCCTGTGCGAGCGCGCGGGCCAGCAGGACCCGCTGACGTTCGCCGCCGCTCAGTGAGTCGACCGACCGCTCCCGCAGACCGAGGGTCTCGGTGCGCTCCATCGCCGCCTCGACGGTCCCCTCGTCGTCGCGCCAGTCAAGTCGGGAGCGGTGTGGGGTGCGGCCCATCTCGACGAGCTGCTCGGCGGTGAACGAGAACCCGACGTGGGTGTCCTGTGGGACGGTGGCGACCCGCCGACTGACCGCCTTCGAGGAGAGGTCGGCGACGCGGTCACCGTCGAGGTCGACCGCGCCGGCGTCGGGTTCGAGGATGCCGTTTATCGTGCGCAGGAGCGAGGTTTTGCCCGCGCCGTTCGGGCCGATCAGCGCGACGAACTCGCCGCGCTCGACCGACAGCGAGACGTCCTCGAGGACCGCGGTTCCACCCAGTGACAGGGCGACGCCGTCGAGACGGATCACAGGGCGTGCACCTCCCGTCGCCGGAGCAAGAACAGGAAAAACGGGGCACCCACCGCGGCGGTGACGATGCCGACGGGCATGGCGGTGCCCGCGCGGGCGACTGTGTCCGCGAGCACCAGAAACGTGGCCCCGGCGAGCGCGCTGGTCGGGATGAGAATGCGGTGGTCGGGACCGACCACCAGGCGCATGACGTGTGGGATGATGAGTCCGACAAAGCCGATGATGCCGGCGACGGCGACGGCGGCGGCGGTGATGAGTGCCGTGGCCGCGAGCAACAGTCGCTTCGTCCGTTCGACCTCGATACCGAGCGCGAGCGCGTCCTCCTCCCCGAGCAACATGACGTTCAGGTCGCGGGCGTACGCGAGCAGGACGGCAAAGAGCAGTACCGACAGGGGTAGTGTCGCCTCGACGTGGCCCCAGGTGCTGTACCGCAGATTCCCCATGAGCCAGAGAATCGCCTCCTCGAGTCCCTCGCCGGCCTGCAAGAGCAGGTACGAGACCAGCGCTCCGAGAAACGTCTGGACCGCGAGACCGGCAAGCAGTAGCGTCGCCACCGGGGTCCGACCGTTCTCGCTGGCGACGAAGTACACCCCGAACGCCGCGAGCACCGCGCCGACGAACGCGGCGGTCTGGAGGCCAAAGGGCATTGTGACCGGGAACGCGATGGTGGCGACTGCACCGACCGCTGCGCCCGAGGAGACACCGATTATCGAGGGGTCGGCCATCGGATTCCGGAAAAAGCCCTGCATCACAGCGCCGGCGGTTCCGAGCGCGAACCCGACGACTGCGCCGAGCACGATTCGCGGCAGGCGTATCTTCTGGACGATTGTCTGCTCGGTCTGGCCGACGTCGAGCGCGAACGGTCTGGTGTACGAGACATCCGGCACCGGCACCTGGATGGCCCGCCCCTCGACGCCGACCTGTCCCGACTCCATCCCCACCCCCGACGGGTACGCGAGCGTGTTGAGCACCGCACGGGTGACCGTCCACGGGTCGAGATTGACTGACCCGACCATGGTGCTCGCGAGCACCGTCCCGACCAGCGCCGCGAACAGCGCCCCAGACCACAGGGCCGTCCGAACCACTATCCGCATCGTTCATCAATTGCGCTTTGATTAGATAAATATTTGTTGCACTAGCGTCCACTGGGAGACGTGCGCAGACACAGACTCATCGCGTTAGTACTGGTGGTGCTCGCGGTGGGGCCGGCGCTGACTGCCGGCCTCGCGGGTGCCCAGACAGGTATCGACACACAGCAGACAGCCGCCGCGTCGAGCCACGCCTGCGAGTTCCCGCTGACCGTCGAGGACAACACGGGCCAGCAGGTCGAAATCCAGGAGGAGCCACAGGAGGTAGTGGCGCTGTTGCCGAGCGTCGCCCAGCAACTCTGGGAGATGGACGCCGAGGAGAAGGTGGTCGGAATGCCGGTGCGGGAGTGGACGTCGTATCTCGAGGGGAGCCAGAACAGGACACACGTGCTCCAGTTCGACGAGAGCGCCGGGCTCTCGGTGCCGAACACGGAGGTCATCGTCGACCTGGACCCGGATATCGTGCTCGCGCCGAACGAGGTGCCGGAGGACTCGATAACAGAGCTCCGTGATGCCGGGCAGACGGTGTACTACTACGAGCGGCCGTCGGACCTCGACGGACTGGTCGACGTGCTCAACCGGACGGGTCGACTCGTCGGCGAGTGCGACGGGGCAGCAGCGGCCGTCGAGGAGATGACCGGGACGATCGACCTTGTCGAGTCGGCGGTGGCAGACGAACAGCGACCGCGGGTGTTCTACGACTCCGGGTTCGGCACGACAGTCGTCGAGGGGTCGCTCCAGCACGAACTGCTCACCACCGCCGGCCTCGAGAACGTCGCGGCGGAGTTCGGCGGCATCCAGTTCGACCCCGAACAGGTCGTCGCGGCCGACCCCGAGTGGGTGATAGCGAGCGAGGGGGGACGGCTCTCGGAGTTCAGCGGCTACAACCAGACGACCGCCCTCCAGGAGGACCAGATTGTCAGGGTCGACCCGAACCTGTTCAGCCAGCGTGGACCGCGCTACGCGGATGTCATCGAGAACCTGGCCGAGACGTTCCACGCCGACGCGCTCCAGCAGGCCCGGAATCCGGACAACGGCACCGACGACGGCACCGGCGACGGGACTGATGACGGCGGGACAGGCGACGGGACTGATGACGACGGCACCGGCGACGGAACGGGCGGGATGGAAGACGGCACCGGCGACGGGACTGATGACGGCGGGATGGAAGACGGCGCAGACGACGGAACGGGCGACGACGGAACAGGCGACGACGGCAACGCCGACGGTGACGGGGCAGGTCTGACCGTCGTCGCGGCGCTGGTGGCTCTGAGTGCGCTGGTGCTGGCGGCCAGACGACAGCGGTAGGTTCGCGGCCCCCGGCGGAGAGTCGGCGGGTCACTTTTGATGCCCGCCCGCGATATCCGTTCGTGCACGACAGTTACGAGGCGGTAACGTCCGGTGAGACAGTCGAACTCGGGAGTTGCGAGGTCACGCGCGAGGAGATACGCTCGTTCGCACAGCGGTACGACCCACAGGAGTTCCATCTGGAGGACGACCCAGACGGCCCGTTCGGTGGACTGGTCGCGAGCGGTTGGCACACTGTTGCGCTCTCGATGCGCCTGCTCGTCGAGGGGTACCTCGAGGAGGCCACCACCGCCGGCTCGCCGGGACTGGAGGGGTTGCGGTGGCAAGAGCCGGTCCGTCCCGGCGACGAACTGACCGCCACCCTGACACTCGGCGAGAAAGAGCCGTGGGACGAACGCCGCGGCCTGGTCCACCACGAACTCGAAACGGACAATCAACACGGCACCCGCGTGCTGTGGGTGGACGCCCTCACGCTCTACCCGCGCGAGTCCTGACCCGGGAACCCGGTCCTGACCGCTGCTCTCTGCACTCCAGATTCACCCGGATCTTGCCGGTTGTTTCGGCCTGCTCTCGGCCCGAACGGGAGGGATTTATGTATCCCCGGATACCTAACCTGTTAGTACCCAATGAGTGATTCACACCAGAGAGCACAACCGTCGCACGACCGCGAGGGGTTCGTCCGCACCGACGCCGACGGCGTCGTCACGAGCGTCGGCGGGAGTGGAGCGGCCCTGCTGGGCGTCGAGCAGGGGGCACTGGTCGGCGAGCGACTCGCGGAGCGGTTCCCCGCGACGGCACTCGCCGAGTGTGCCCGGCAGGCCCGTGAGTCCGGGCGAGAGGCTGGCTTCGGGAGCGACGACGGGTGGCGACTCACCGGGACCGCGTACCCGGTCGACGGCGGCGCGGCGGTCGTCTTCCGGGAGGACCCCGACCACCGACACGACGACCTCCGGGCGAGCGAGGAGGCGCTCGACTCGCTCCGGGACATCGCCACCGACCCGACGCTGACGACCGACGAGAAGATAGACCAGATTCTCGAGGTTGGTGCGGTGCGACTCGGCACCGACTACGGGTTCCTCGCGCGCGTCGAGGGGGACACCCACGAGGTCATCAGGTCGGCCACGGCCGGTGACAGCCCCAGCCTGGACGCGCTGGCCCCCGGCGCGACGACGCCGCTGTCGGCGACGTTCTGTCGCCACACGGTCGGCGCGGACGAACCGGTCGCAATCGACGACGCGGGAAGCGAGATGCCGGAGGACCCGGCCTACGAGCGGTTCGGTCTCGAGTGCTATCTCGGGGCGACCGTCCAGGTTGCGAGCGAGGAGTACGGGACCGTTTGCTTTGTCGACCCCGAACCCCGAGAGCGGGCGTTCAGCGAGCGCGAACAGACGTTCGCGGAGCTTCTGACCAACTGGATTCACTACCTGCTCGAACGCCAGGCCTACGAGGCAGAGCTCGAACAACAGCAGGCGTTCACACAGAGCCTCATCGACAGTTTGCCGGACCCGCTGTACGCGTTCGACAGTGACGGCGAACTGGTCCGGTGGAACGACCGACTCGTGGCGGTCACCGGGCGCGACCCGGCAGAGATAGAGGGGATGACCGCCCAGGAGCTCGTCGCCGAGCAGGACCGAGACCGCATCGAGGCGGCCACCCGGCGCGTCTACGACGACGAACAGGTCTCGGTCGAGGCGGCACTGGAGACCGCCGACAGCGAACAGATCCCCTACGAGTTCTCCGGTGCACCTCTGCGGGACGGGAGCGGTGCAATAACAGGCGTGGTCGGTATCGGTCGAGATATCAGCAAACGCATCGAACACCGGCACAGACTGTCGGACCTGCTCGAGAGCACCCGGTCGTTTATGCAGGCAAAGGATATGGAGCAGGTCACCGAGATTGCGGTCAACGCGGCCCGGGAACTGCTCGGGTTCGAGAACAGCGTGTTCCGACTGTACAACGCCGAGCGTGGCACGCTCGAACCGGCGGCCCTGACCGAGCAGGCCCGCGAGACTCTCGGGAAGCGCCCGGTCTACGAGGTCGACGAGGGCTACCCAGGTGAGGTGTTTGCCACCGGCGAGGCGCGCGTGGTCGACGACCTGTGCGACCAGGAGCGGGGGCCGGAGGACCTCGCCTCGGCGATGTACTACCCGGTCGGCGTCCGTGGCACCCTGAGTGTCGGGTCGACCGAACCCGACGCGTTCGACGAGGCAGACGAGCAGCTGCTCGCGCTGCTCGCAACCAGCGCGGCGGCCGCCTGCACGCGCGCGAAACGGGAACAGGAGGTCCGCGAGGCGCGGGAACACACCGAGCGCGTGCTCGACCGGGTCAACGGACTCATGCGCCAGACCGTCGAGGTGCTGGTCGAGGCCACCACCCGCGAGGAACTCGAGTGTGACGTGGTCAGCGAGATCGTCGCGGCCGACCCGTACACGTTCGCCTGGGTCGCCAGACCGGACGTCACCAGCGAGACGCTGGAGCCGACCGCCTGGGCGGGCGCGCCGGAGCTCGCCCCCGGCGACTGGTCGTTTGCCCTCGACGGGAGCGACCCGCTGGGCGAGGTGTACCGGGAGGGTGTGCCACAACTGGTCGAGACGGCGGACCTGCCGGCCAGCGGGCCGTGGTCGCCGCTGGCAGAGGTGGTCGAGGCCCTCGTGGCGGTGCCGCTCGTCTACAAGAACACGACCTACGGTGTTCTGGTGGTGTCGGCCGCGGACACGGGCGCGCTCGACGAGCGCGAGCGGGTGGTTGTGGAGGCGCTCGGCCGTGCCACCGCGAACGCTATCAACGCCGTCGAGCGGGGACGCATCCTCGATGCCACCGAGACAATCGAACTGGAACTGTCTATCGGCGACCCGGAGCTGCTGTTCTCGCGGCTCTCCGGCGAAGGGGGACAGGTCGAATCTGCCGGTATCGACCGTCGGCCGGACGGGACTGTCGAACTGTATCTCTCGGCGACAGACGTCGACCCGGACGCGTTTATCGACCGGGTCCGGGAGGACCCGGAGGTGGAGTCGGTCACCTGTATCGTCGCACGCGAACAGGAGTGTCTGCTCGAGGTAGTGCTCGGGGAGTCACTGCTCGTGACCCTCACCGAGTACGGGGCGGCGCTGCAGAGCGTCACCGCCGAGAACGGGAGCACCCGCATCACGGTCGAACTGCCGTACGAGGCAGAGGCCCGGGACCTGTTCGACCTCGTCGCCGAGCAGTACCCCGGCACGGAGCTGCTCGGCTATCACGAGCGCGAGCGGCCGGTCGAGACGCGCCAGGATTTCACCGGCGCCATCAGCGACCGACTCACCGACCGCCAGGAGACCGCGCTCCGGACGGCCTACCTCGGGGGCTTTTTCGACTGGCCCCGCGGCGTCGACGGAAACGAACTCGCCGAGGCGATGGACATCTCCCGGCCCACCTACCACCAGCACCTCCGCGCCGCACAGGAGAAGGTGTTCTCCGAACTGTTCCAGTGAGCGGCCGCGAACGCCACCACATCGAGTACAA
>JAQCNG010000023.1 GCA_028275145.1 Halovenus sp.
GGCCGGCGCTCGTACAGCGATATCGCCGACGCCGTGGGGCTCTCGCCGCCGGCGGTGTCGGACCGGGTCGACCGCCTGCAGGAACTGGGGGTGATACGCCGGTTCACGGTCGATATCGACCGCGACCTGCTCCGGGAGGGGACGGCCGCGCTCGTGACCGTCCGGGCGAGTCCGGGCGCAGGCGAGCGCGTCCGCGACCGACTCGCCGACGCCGAGGGCGTCGAGTACGTGTTCCTGACCGCCGACGAGACGGTCGTCTGTACCGTTGTTGCCGAGGACGTGCGGGGGTTTCTCGCCGACAGACTCCCCTCCAGCGTGGTCGACGAGTACGACGTGGGGCTGCTCGCCGACGCGGACTGGACGCCGAGGTTCGGACAGCCGGAGCTGGCCCCCGAGTGTGTGGAGTGTGGCAACCGCGTCGGGAGCGACGGCGAGCGCGAACGCCTCGACGGCGAAACCTACCACTTCTGCTGTTCCTCCTGCCAGGCCGCCTTTCTGGAGCAGTACGAGCGTCTCAGCGAGGGGGTCTGACCGGGCCCGCGACCCTCCGGTAGGGCCTGACCGCGCTTGTCTCGTCTGTGCGACTCAGACCAGTTCGAACTCGATGCGCTCGGTGTCTGCACCCTTCGAGGTCCGCTCGACGATGGAGACCCGCCCGATGTCGCCGAGACTGTCGACGTGGGTGCCGCCACAGGGGCACATGTCGAACGCCTCGATCTCGACGACCCGCAGCGGGTCGACCGAGTCGGGGATAAGCTCAAGCAGTGCCCGCCCCTCGTCGACCTCGCGCTCGACCACCTCGCGGGGTCTGTTCTCCTTTGTGACCGGCAGGTCCCGCTCGATTGCCTCGTTCGAGAGGCGTTCGATGCGCTCGACGTCACTCTCGTCGAAGGAGACGGGTTCGAAGTCGATGCGCGAGCGGTCGGCGTGGACCTGATTGCCCGCGGTGGTCGCGCCGTACTCGTCGAGGACGACCCGCGAGACGACGTGCTGGGCGGTGTGCATCCGTGTGAGTTGCGCCCGGCGCTGGCTGTCGACCTGTCCCTCGACTGTCGTCCCCTCCTCGGGGGGTGACCCCGTCATCGACTCGACAACGTGGTGGATATCGCCGTGGTCCTTTCTGACGTGGCCGACCCTGGCGTGACCACCCTCCCACTCGATGCGGCCGGTGTCGGCGGGCTGGCCGCCACCCTCGGGGTAGAAGTATGTGCCATCGAGGACGATGTGGTCGGGGGTCGCCTCTGTCACCGTCGCCGTGAACGAGGTCACTTCGTCCGAGTCGGGGAGATACAGCTGTTCTGTCACGGGCCGGGGTTGGTGCTCGACGGTCATAGTCCGCACGGCTGTCCCTGGACCGACAGTATCGAATCATTTTAGGGAGCGACACGGCTACGTTGGCGCACATGGCCATCAAGCCCGCATACGTCAAGAAGACAGCGAACACACTCATGGAGGAGTACCCGGACGCGTTCGGCCCGGACTTCGAGCACAACAAACAGCTCGTCATGGAGCTCACCAACGTCGAGTCGAAGGGCGTCCGCAACCGCATCGCCGGCTACCTGACCCGCAAACAGAGCTCCGGCACTGCCGAGTGAGTCGCTGTCCCCGGACACCCCAGATAACTCACCGGCACAGGGCGGTCCGACGACAGGGTCTATCGTTTGGCGGCCACCCCGTCGCGGACCACCGCGAGGAACTCCGAGGGGTGTTCGACGTGGGGGAGTAGCTTCGCCCGGTCGAACACCACGAGGTCGGTGTCGCCCACCTCGGCGATGGCCCGACCCTCCGCGAGCGGCACGAGGTCGCTGTTGCGCCCCCACACCAGCGTCACGGGCACGTCCAGCGCCGCGAGCGCGTCCTCGACGTCGGCCTCGGGGTCGAGAAAGCCCGCCGCGAACGAGGCCGGCGCGAACCGGGCGCCAGGCTGGTGGGCCGTCTGCCACTCGTAGTCGACGACCGCATCGGCCATCGCGTCCGGGTCGTAGTAGCCGTGGTCGGCGTTGAAGTAGCGAATCCCGCCCTTGCTGACCATCAGATTGAACGCGGTTTCGCCGAGCACGGGCGCGCGCAGCAGACTCCGGAGCCAGGTTCGGCGCTCGCCCCCCGTCGAGTCACTCGGACAGACCAGCACCAGTCGCTCGACGGCCACCTCGCTCGCGGCCATCGCCGTGTACGCCCCCGTCAGCGACGAGGCCACCACGAGCGGTTCGTCGGTCAGGTCCGCGATGGCGTCTGCGACGAACGTCCGGTACAGCGACGCCGAGTACAGGAGCGGCGGCCGGTCCGAGTGACCAAAGCCCGGCAGGTCCGGCGCGATAACGTGGTGGTCCTCGCTCAGCGGTTCCGCAATCCGGTGGAACTCGTGGCTCGACGCGGCCGCGTTGACGCCGTGTAACAGCAGTACATCCGGGTCCTCCGGGTCACCCAGCTCCGTGTAGCTCACGTCGAACCCGCGCCACCGGTAGGTGCCCTGCTCGCCGCTCAGAAAGGGCTCGAACTCGCTGGCGCGCGAGCGGAGCTGACGGTTCGCCAGAACGGTTGCGCCGGCGGTTCCTGCAACACCGAGGAGCACGTTCCGGAGTTTCATGTGACGAACAACGAACGGCTGGCGCTTATACGTGGCGTCTATCGGCCGCCGACACACCTTGGCCTGCGGTCACGTCGCGGTTCAGGAGAGGTTCGGCACCTCAGGGTCACCCTCGCGCTCGGTTCGACGCTCCGCTCGTCTGTCGTGTATCGGCGTCTCGGCGGAGTCTGACCGGTCACCCGGTCCGGAACGAGTAATCCAGCGCCGGCGCGGAGTGGGTCAGA
>JAQCNG010000024.1 GCA_028275145.1 Halovenus sp.
CCGACCACGTCACAGGCCGCCATCAGTGTGCGTTGGCCCTCCTCGAAGGAGGGGATGTCACGCGCGACGTAACAGGGAGAGCCATCGGCGATGAGATGTTCGAACGCGTCGGAGTAGCCGTACTCGTGGTCGCTGTCGGCGATGGCCCGCGCGATGTGTGGACGGCCCACCCCGGGTTCGAACGTCACGTCGAGGTCGACCCCGAGCCGGTCCTCGACACAGCTCACTATCTCGCGGGCCCGCTCGATGCGGTTCTCCTGGAGGTCGGCCACCAGTTCGGTGAGCCCCTCGGTGCGGGTGGCCCCGTAGCCGAGCAGGTCCAGCCGCGCCTCGTCGGTCTCGACGCGTAACTCGATGCCGTGTATCACCTCGAGCCCGTCGACGGAGTCGACCGGGCCGTCGAGGTCGGGGTGGAGTCTGTCGTGGTCGGTGATCGCAACCGCCTCGACGCCGGCCGCCTCGGCGGCCGCCGGCAGCGTCTCGACGGTCAGTGTCCCGTCCGAGTTCGTCGTGTGGACGTGCAAGTCCGCGATGACCATACTGGTGACTACAGCGCCCGTTGCTTGAGGCTGCCGGTCCGCCCCCGCCACCGGTCTCGCTCTGTCGCTACTCGCCGTCGATGCGGGCGTCCAGAGTCGTTGCGGCGATGTCCTGTGCGACGCTCGCGAGAATCGCGATGATAGAAAAGACCATCGTGAGCACCATCACCAGCTCCAGGTCTCTGGCCAGAATCCCCTCGTAGGCGAGCAGGCCGATACCGGGCACCTCGAACACCACCTCGACGACGAATATCGTCACGAGCAACACCCCCAGCAGTTCGGTGATAAACAGCGTCACCAGCGACAGCGCGTCGGAGCGGAACACGTGCCGTGCCACCCGTCTCTGCCCCGCGCCCTTTGCTCGCACGAACTTCACGAACTGCTCGCGCAGTGACTCGCGGCTCTCCGACCGGGTGTACCTGAAATAGCCCGCGAGCAGATGTGTCGACAGCACCACCGCCGGGAGCACGAGCCAGAGCAGATTCGACCCGGAAAAGCCCGCGCCGGCCTCGTAGGCCTCCGGAAACCAGTCGGGTTCGGCATCCTCCAGGGTGAAAAATATCACGCCCGCGACAAAGAAGTTCGGCAGGCCAAAAACGAGGTAGAGACTGCCCGCGAACAGCCGGGAACTGGCCGCCGTCGGATGTCGCGCGCTGTGGTACCCGACGAGCAGCGCCAGCACGAACGCCACCAGGGTCGCCGGAACGGCGTAGGCGAGTGTCACCGACAGCGCCTCGCGAACAGCGGTGACGTTCGACACCGCCCCCTCGGCACCGACCAGTCGACCGCCCACAGCCGAGGTGCCCCACTCGAGCGTGACAAACGACCGGAGCCAGTCGACGTACTGCTCGGACAGCGGCGGTGGTTCCGGCAGGTCCGCCTCCACCCCGCCCACGTTCGCTGCCCACCTGAGCGCTATCCGTTCCCGGTCCGGGCTCAGTGCTACCAGCCCGAACACCGCTGTCGCCGCGACGTACACCGCAAAGACCGTCCAGAGAAGACGGCCGAGAAACCGCTCGACGAGGGACCGTGAGATGGACACGTCGTGGCAGGTACATCCACAGCAGTATAAATCTTGGCTCGGACCCCGGCAGAGTCGGCGTGGTATTTTTATACACTCCCCGTCGAAACTGTGTTCACGGTCCTCATGTCGGAAGCTGTCGATATCGACGAGGGGAAGTTTGGAACCTCGGTGTGGATGCGACTCAGGGCGTTTGTTCGGCCGCTGGTCGTTCTGTCGACGTTCGGGGTGCTGTTCGCCGGGTTCGTCACCTCGTACGAGCCACAGCGACCCGACGGCGGCACGGTGTCGCTCCTCGGAAACGAGATTGTCATGCTGGACTGGGTGACCCTGTGTGCGCTGGTGGTGGCGGTGGTGGCGCTCGGTCCGGCGCTGGGCCGGCGCTGGCGGGCGACTCCCGGCGTGGTCCGGAAGTTCGGCAGAGACCGGGTCGCCGGGGTCGCAGCGCTGGTGTTGCTCGGCCTGGTGGCGCTGGGGACGTTCGGACCGATGTTCGTGGCCGAGAACGCCTTCGACCCGGCCTTCCAGTACAATCCGCCGGCAGGGGGGTCGGTCGAGAACTTCATCCCGAATCAGTGTGCCGGAACCGTGACCGACGGCGGCACGACCTGTCGCGGCGACAGTACGTACCTGCTCGGGACCGACGGTTCCGGTGGCGAAATCCTCGGGGCCGTGGTCCACGGCCTCCGGACCAGTCTCCAGGTCGGCGTCTCGGCCGCGGTCATCGCCGGTGGCATCGGTACGCTCGTCGGACTCCTCTCGGGCACTGTCGGGGGCCGTCTCGACACGCTGTTGATGCGGTACGTGGACCTGCAGATGGCCATCCCCTCGTTTTTCGTGTACGCCCTGCTGACGGTCGTGCTCTCGACCCCGGGGGACCTCGCGCTGATGGTCGTCGTGTTCGGCCTGTTGAGTTGGGGTGGCCTGGCGAAACTCGTCCGGAGCGAGGTGCTCCAGGTGCGCGAACAGCTGTACGTGACCTCGGCACAGGCGGCCGGCGCGTCGCCGCTGTATCGCCTCCGGAAACACGTGCTGCCGAACGTCTCGACCGGCGTGCTGGTGCCGCTCACGACACTCATCCCGCTGTACGTGCTCTACGAGGCCGCACTGTCCTTTCTCGAACTGGGGGCCTCGGCAAACGAACAGGTCTCGCTCGGCCGAAAGATCGCCGAGGGGTTCCGGGAACCGATGTTCTCGTGGTGGGAGGTGTGGTGGGTCGCTGTCTTCCCCGCGCTCGCCGTCACCGGACTCACCGTGACGCTCCTGCTCACCGGCGACCGCGTCAGTGACCTGCTCGACCCCCGGAGCTACTGACCCCCGACCTCGCGTGTCGACGCCCGTTCTGACTCGCGGCTCCGGTTGCGCGGCTGACCGACCATCCTAGTCCGTCCTAGTATGCCTACGAAGAGTTTATAATGAAAGTTTATTACTGACGGGTGCACAGAGAGGAGTATGCGACTGACACGCACCGTCGCGGACTGTTGTGCGGAGCACACCTACCCGACCACCACGGCAAAGCTCATCGACGACCACGGGGAGACAGAGCTCGAACACGCAAACGGTGCAGTGACACTGGGCGAGGTGCTGGGGCGGCTGCCGAGTCACGAACTCGAAACCGTCGAGGACGCACGACACACCATCTACGGTGCGCTCGGCGAGGATGCGATCGGGCGAAAGGAGTACAGCGACCGCGACCCGCGGTGTCCCGGCGAGGGCATCTCCGACCAAGTTTCTCTGTGAAGTCGGGCTACTCGGCCGGCGGGGCGGTTCCCGAGCCCTCCGCACCCAGCAATGAGGAGGCTATCGAGGCGTTCACGCGGGCAAAGGCGTTGAGCAGGTGCAGACCGACGAGACCAATCACCACACCAGCCAGAACCGCGAGCGCCTGCTCGGCGGTCGTCTCGACCGACTCCGCGACGGTCCAGTCGTTTATCTGAACGCCCAGCGCGCCCTCGGGAAACACCGGGGCGAGCACGAGGTCCACCGCGATACCGACAAACAGCGTCAACAGCACGAACGAGAGGATGCCGGTGAAGAACTTCAGAAACAGGAAGCCGAACTGGCGCCACGTCGAGGAGGCACTGACGTAGGCCTTTCCGATGGCGACGAGGCCGTTCTCCTCGGGTTCGATGTCGTCGGGCGGACGGATCTCCGTGCCGAGCAGCCTGTTTGCGAGTTTGCGCTCGAACGCGCCGAGTGCGCGCACTCCGACGAGCATCACCAGCAGTATACCGAGTCCGATGACCACCATCGACAGCCCCACGCCCAGCGCGAACCCCGTGGTGAGAAATATAAAGTACAGCATACCGAGCGGAAAGGCCAGAAAGAGATACAGCAGGTTCTTGTAGGTCTGTCCCTTCGCGGCGACACCGAGGATAGCCGACGGCGAGTACCCGGCGGACGTGTCGGTTGTTGCTGAACGGCTCATCTCGTTCGTGTATCGATGTCGGAGAGACATATACCGACCGTGTGATTTCTCCCGGAGAGACGGCGATTGGCGCGGAGAAACAGCGGTGACCCGCCGAGTGCGGTCGGTCCCCGACCAGTGCGAGAGGACAGGCGGGGCCGCCGGGGGCAGAACCCCCAAGTGCCGGCCGGCCGTTGCTCCCGGCATGCACGTCACATTTCTGGGGACCGGCGCGGCGATGCCGACCGGTCGCCGCGTCCAGACGGGGCTGTTACTAGAGCCAGACCGGCCGCTGCTGGTCGACTGTGGCAGCGGCGTCCTGCACGCGCTCGCACGCACCGATGTCGGGTACGAGGGGGTCGATACCGTTCTGTTGACCCACCACCATCTGGACCACGTCTCGGACCTCCCGGTGCTGATGAAGGCCCGGTGGCTGGCCGGCGAGACAGACCTGACCGTCGCCGGGCCGCCGGGGACCCGCGACCTGGTCGAGGGGTTGCTCGACGTCCACGGGTACATGCAGAATCGTCTGGACCTGGATATCCGGGAGATAGCGCACGGCGAGGCGGTCGACCTGTGCGGCACCGGTATCGAGGCCCGCGAGACGGTACACTCGATGCAGTGTCTCGCCTACCGGTTCACCCCGCCGGGCGGGGCATCGTTCGTCTTCGGCGCGGACAGCGAGGCTGACCCCGGGTTGTGTGCGTTTGCCGACGGCGCGGCCGCGCTCGCACACGACTGTTCCTTTCCCGACGACGTCGACGTGTCGAACCATCCCACGCCGACCAGCCTCGGCCGTGCGCTGGCCGAGGCCGACCCGGATGTCGGCACGGTGTATCTCACCCACCTCTACCCCCACACGGAGGGGCGCCACGAGGATATGCTCGACTCGCTGGGCACACACTACGACGGCGATGTGGGCTTTGCCAGCGACGGCCTGACCGTCGACCTCGCGGAACTGGACTGAGACCGGCCACGCGGTGTTCCGGGCTACCGGCCCGGCCGCTCGAACGCCGGCCCCTCGACGGCCGGCCGGACCGGGTCACCCCCCTCCCAGGCGTAGAACCCCTCGCCCGCGTTCCGTCCGGTCTTGCCGCGGGCGACCCGGTCTGTGAGTGTCTCGGGCGGTTCGTAGCGCGCTCCCACCTCCTCGGCGAGGTACTCGAGCAGGTCGAGGCGGCGCTGCAGGCCGACCCGGTCGGCCCGTTCGAGCGGCCCGACGGCGTGGTCGTAGCCGTCCACCAGCAGGTCGTCGATTGTCTCGACGCCGGCGACGCCCGCCTCCAGGAGTCGTATCGCCTCGACCTCCAGCGCCACCGCGAGGCGTCCCGAGACCGGCCCGGGCGTGTCCGCGACGAAAAGCGGCGTCGCGCCCAGGCCCTCGACGAACGACGACGCCCGGTCGAGTGTCTCCTCGGTCGTCTGTTCGGCGGTGACCACCTCGACGACGCCGGTGTCGTCGGGGTGGACCCGGAGACCCAGCGCACGGCCGGGGTGGTCGAGTGCGCCCGCGGCCGCGGTCACCGACAGCGACGGCTGGTTCGTCGCCACCAGCGTCTCCCGGCCGACGAGCGCCTCGAGCTCGGCGAAACGCTCGCCGAGGCGGTCCGCGTCGTCGATGGTCGTCTCCACGACCAGGTCCACGTTCGAGACGGCAGCGGTCAGTCCGGTCGTCGCGTCCAGTGACTCCCCCCGGACGTCCGCCCGCTCCAGGTGGCGCTCGATGACGTCGATCGCATCCATCGCCGCCGACGGGTCCTCCGCGTGGATGCTGACCTCGTTGCCACTGCGCACGCAGAGCCGCGAAATCTCCTGTCCCGCGTCGCCGACGCCCAGTACGGCTACGTTCATGCACGAGTGGTCGACCGTCCACGAGTTAAGACTGCCGACTGTCTCTGCCCGGGACTTTCTCTCCCGGAGATTGTTCCCCGCGAGCGCCTGTCACCCCCCGCCCATCCCTGCCCACGGTCACCGGATAGGGGGTTGGTATACTGTCACAACTCCCCCCACCAATAGACATATATAGTGGTGTGCCATAGCGTATCACGTATGGCGTCCGCATCTGGCGACGAAACACTGTTCGACGACTTCCTCGACCAGCGCGGTCACGAGACCGACGCTGGCTGGGAGGAGAGCTACAACAAAAAGCAGTGTCCCGACTGTGGCGGAATCCACGAGTCGGACGCGACAGAGTGCACAGTGTGCGGATGGTCACCGTATAGCTGACCGACCACCTGTTTTCCACGCGCTCGTCCGCGCCGGTCAGTAGTTGATCGGGCTGTCGTCGTCGTCGGGTTCCGGCTCCGGCGGCATGACCACCGGCGCGCCGTTCAGCGACTCGACGAGTTCCTCGACAGCGCCGGGGCAGTGGTCGGCGCGAAGCGACTGCCCCTCGAACAGCACCTCACAGCAGTCCTCCGCGCCGGGGACCACCTCGGCCTCGCCGTACCGGTGTGAGGCACGCATCACGAAGTGCGCGCGGTTGCCACGGCCCACGAACACCCACATCCGGAAATCCAGCGGCATCGGGGACGGGTCGACGACGTAGGTGTCGGGCACCGTCGCCTCGGCCTCGGGGTCGAACTGCCAGACCTGGAGTCCGTCGACGGTCTGGTGTGGCGGCCCGTCCGGTTCGCGCGGCGC
>JAQCNG010000030.1 GCA_028275145.1 Halovenus sp.
ACACCGGTCTGTTTCTTGCCGGGGGTTCCGGGGTCGTCGGTCGCGTGGGTCACGTCCACCGCGATTGCGGCGTCCGGCGCGAGGTCGAACCCGACCATCTGTGCCCCCTTCAGACCGACCTCCTCCTGGACGGTGCTGACCGCACAGACTGTCGCCTCGGGGTCGCGCTCGGCGGCCCGGCGCAACCCCTCCGCGGCCGCCCAGATGCCGATCCGGTTGTCGAGGCCCCGCGCCGCCACACGCCCGTTCTCCAGTTCCGTTATGGACTGCTCGAACGTGATCGGGTCGCCCCGCTCGACGAGTTCCGCCGCCGCCGCCTCGTCGTCGGCCCCGATGTCGACGTACTGTTCGGCGATGTCGTCGACCTCGTCCTCGCTTCGCTTGCGCAGGTGGATGGCGGTCTGGCCGATGACACCCGGGACCGGCCCGGTGTCAGTGTGGACGTGGACGTGCTGTCCCTTCGACACCGTCCGGTCGGAGCCACCGATGCGGGCCAGGTGGAGAAAGCCGTTGTCGTCGATATCCCGCACCATGAACCCGATCTCGTCGCCGTGGCCCGCGAGCGCAACCGTCGGCGAACCCCCTTCGAGTACGGCCACCGCGTTGCCGTAGGCGTCCGTCTCCACGCGGTCGGCGAACCGCGAGACGTACTCGACCCAGACCCGCTGGCCGGGTGTCTCGAACCCGGAGGGACTCGCTGTCCCGAGCAACTCGTCCAGAAACTCCCGTCGTGACTGCTCCATACCGCACTCTCGCGCCGCGGACGCCTCAAGATTACGCTCTCGACTCTCCGGGGGCGTACGCCTCGTCGGCGTAGTCGGCCGGATCGAACGACCAGTCCCACTCCCGGTAGGAGAGTCGCGGGTCGACCGCCGGCGGAATCTGGTCGTGCCGACGGAGCATCTCCACGACTCCGTGACGGCCACCGAAATCCCCGCGGAACCACAGCATCACGCGGGGCACGAGCGCCCGGCCAGCGTCACGGAGTCCGCCGAAGCGACCCCGCGCGTCGGGGTCGTAGTCGACCTGCCGGTCGAGATACCCCCGGGTGGCCAGGTCGAGCTGTGCGTCGATCTCCTCGCGTGTGTAGGCGGCGATTGGTGGGCAGCTGTCGGCCGCGCAGTTGAGCGCGAAGTGAACCCGGGGGTCACGCTCCGCCGGGGCGTGTGTGTCGACGAACCCGTCCCGGAGCGGCCCGGGTGTGCGGACGAAACCGAGCGTGAACATGCTGTGCGAGCGCCGCAGGATACCGTGTTCTATCTCGTCGAGACTCAGCGCCCGGCCGGCGACGGTCACCAGCGGTGTCGAGAAGAACGTCCGGCGACTCTCGTACTGCCCGGGGTCCTCGGCGAGCGCCCGCTGTGTGGCGGCGTTGTAGATGTTGGTCCAGAACGCGACCCGCGCGCCGTCGGTGTCGAGCGCTGCCGCCAGCGCCTCGCTGTCCAGGCACGAGAGTGTCGCTGCCATCTCTTCGGTCGGTTCGTCGCGCCGGACCGCCAGCAGGAACGCCACGGACTGCTCGACAGGGTCCGCCACCCCCCGTTCCGCGGGGACAGTATCGCTCATGGCTATGTGTTCGTGCCGATTGCATATGACGGTTCCGCGCCCCTGCGGGTCCGGAGCAGGCGTACCTGCGCCTGTTTGGGCCGCGTCGACCGTCACTCCACCTGCCGGCGGACCCAGACACCGGCGACACGCCAGGCGAGCACCATCGCCGTCCCGAAACTCAGCGTGACGAGCACGAACGGCAGCGGCGCACCGCCGGGGAACAGCGCCGACCCGCGCAGCGCCGACCCGCCCAGCGCCGCGACGACCCAGGCCACCACCACGAGCACCACCGTCCGGCGGTACCCGGTGAGTGTCTCGCGGTGGTAGACGCCGGCCAGCGGCGCGACGACCACCCACGACAGCAGGAACGGTGCCAGTCGCTCCAGCGTGTACATTGGGCTCTCCAGGGGTGCGCCGCCGTGGTTCGAGATGCCCATCGCGACGAACGCGAACAGCACCACCACGTCCCCGAGGAGTGCCAGCGCTGCCGGGGCCGACCTCGGCAGACTCGGTCCCACGGCCAGTCCACGGACGTTCAGATTCATGACTCGGACGAACAGGCTGACACCGCCACGTTCGCCCCGGGGAAACTTTGCTGTGTCGGGTTCGAATCAGGTGACCGTCAGGTACGTGACGACCAGGAGTGTCGCGTTGTAGAGTCCGTGGACGGCGGCGACGACGACGAGGTTGCGGGTCCGGGCGTAGAGTGTGCCCAGCACGCAGGAGAGTCCAAACAGCAGGCCCAGTGTGACGGTGATACCGAGGAGGCCGGGTGCACCCGTGAGGTACGCGGGGATGTGCGCGAGCGTGAACACGACACTCGCCACGGCGACGGCGGCGGCCGTCGAGAACCGCTCGGCGAGGTACTTCTGGATGACGTTCCGGTAGAGCAGTTCCTCGACGGGACCGTTGACGAGCACCACCAGCGGCACGAGCACCAGCAACAGCACGGGGTCGCCGTCCTCGGGGTCGAACAGCGCGTTCTCCGCGGACGGCAACCCGAGTCCCGCAATCACCGCCGCGCTCGCGGCCCAGAGCACGAGCAAAGCAACCAGGCCGGCGGCGATTGCTCCGAGTTCTCCGGGCGATGGCATCCTCGGGTCCAGATATGCGAGTCCACGGCGGGTCACGTACAGGAACCCAACCGCGACGATAACAGCACCCGCGTACTCGAGGATAAACAGGACTGGCAACAGCACCGCCACGCCGGCGCTGATGCTCTCGGGGCCGAGAAGCGCCACCGCCCCCAGCGAGATGGACTGCCCGAGTACCAGCGAGATGACCGAGAGCGCGAACGCGGCGTAGACGGCGAACGGCCGGCCGAGTCCGATGTCCTGGCGGCCGTACTCGCGGAGTCGCGCGATTGCGTAGCGCCGCGACCCGTCCGTGAGCGCGACGAGCGCGAGCGCGAACAGCACGACACCCGGCACCGCCGCCACGCGGGACACCTCGAACGGGTTCCCCGGGGCGAGCGCGAGTGTGGCGGCCACAGCACCCGAGAGAACCATCAGACTGACCAGCCCGTGGATGATGGCGGCAAACACAGAGGGGACAACTGTCTCGAGGCTGTCGAACACCTCTGTTGTTTCGAACTTCGGGAGCACGGAGCCGATACCCAGCGCGAACGACGCGCTCGTGAGCACCACGGCGACGAGGCTCACCGTGACAAGTAGCCCGACCCAGAGGCTGGCGGGTGTGAGCGGTGGCAGACCCACCCCCCAGGCGACGACCACACCGACTCCCAGCATCGAGAGGGTGGCCCCGACGGCGACGCCGACGACCAACCGGGCGTGGACAAAGGTTCGGGCCGGGGCCCTCGCCAGCACGAGTTGCGAGAGCATCGCCCCCTCGGTGCCGAGCGGGTTCAGACAGACGACACTCCCCGCGAGCCAGACGCCGAGCAAGAGCAGTGAGACGCCGGCCGCCGCCGGTGCCGTTCCCGGGCTACTCAGGGCCAGCGACACGAACACCATCGTCACCGGGAACAGGTAGTAAAACAGGTAGACGTACTGGTCGGGCCGGCGCGTGACGTTGCGCGCGTAGCCAAGCGCCACGCGCAGTGTCCGGAACCGGCCGAACAGACCCTCACCCCGTCCGATGCGCTCGCTCGGTGTCGACTCGAACTCGGGGACCGTCCCCGGCGCCCCGCGTTCGTCGGCACTCCCCCCTGTGGGTGTCGCGTACCAGTAGGCCGGCGCGAGTCGCACCAGCACCGCGAAGGTGACGGGCAGTGCCGCCCAGACGGTGACCACCGACAGCCCGGTGCGGACCCCGAGCGGTTCGGCCACCGGGGACCCGACGAACAGCAGGTCGGCGTACCAGCCGAGCGGAATCAGCGGGTCACCGGTCGGGAGCCCCGCGCCGACACCCTGGCCCGTTGTCTGACCGAGCGATATCCCGAGCACGAACGCGGCCAGAAAGGCCACCACAGACAGCGAGGCCGTCACCAGTCGACGGGCAACCTCCGGCAGTCCGAGTCGCTCGACGGTCACCCAGAGCAGGTACGCCAGCGAGAGACCGACACCCATCGTCAACAGCAACAGCGGCACGCCACCGACGAGCAGTGCGACCACGAACACAGGGGCACGGGCGCCGGCGGCGTAGGCCAGCGCCGGCCCGGCGGCGAGCGTGAGCACGAGCAGCCACGTCGACAGCAGGTACAGCATCTTGCCGACAACGACCGCTCGTGTCGATGCCGTGGTCAACACGAGCGGCCGGACGGCGTTGCGGGCGAGCGACTGGGCCGCCCCGAGTCCGCCAAACAGCGCAACGGTCAACAGCCCCGGCACGAGCAGGTTCCGCGCCACCGGGACCACCTCGACAGACGTTCCGCTCCGGGTTTCCACCCCGACCACGTACCCCTGACGGACAGCGGAGAGCCACAGCGGCACCCCGAGCAGCGCCAGCAGCGCCAGCGTCGCCCGCTGGCGGCGCGAGTTGTTGCGCCGCAGCAGGTCCCGGAGTTCGGCCCGCGCGATAGAGACCCCGACACCGATATCCGACCGTAATCCAGCCATGCTCACACCCGTCTGTCAGTCGTGACCTCCAGGAAGACGTCCTCGAGGGTGCCGGAGCCGTCTCTGCGCTCGACGAGTCGCTCCGGACTGTCCTCGGCGACGAGTCGACCCTGGTAGAGAACGCCGACGGTGTCCGCGAGCTCCTCGACCACCGGGAGGATGTGCGAGGACAGAAAGACCGTTGTTCCGGCCCGGACCTGCTCGCTGATGAGGTCGATGACCGCCCGCGAGGCGCGGGGGTCCAGCCCGCTCGTTGGCTCGTCCAGAAACGCCACCGCCGGGTCGTGCAACAGCGCCTGCACCAGCCCCACCTTCCGGCGCATCCCCTGTGAGTAGGTGCCGATGCGGTCGCTCGCGTCGGCGAGCAGACCCACCCGCTCCAGGAGGTCCGCGATGCGCTCGTCGGCGGTGTCGGCGTCCATGCCGCGGATATCTGCCGCGTAGGCGAGTTGTTCGCGGGCGGTAAACGACTCGTAGACCGGCGACTCGTGGGGGAGATAGCCGATGTGTTCTTTCACCCTGTCGCGGTCCGTGACGGGCACCCCCGCGACCCGGGCCTCCCCCGCCGTCGGCGGCAGCAGTGTCGACAGCATCTCTATGGTCGTGGTCTTTCCCGCCCCGTTCGGGCCCAGAAACCCGTAGACGGTGCCCTCGGGAACCGTCAGGTCGAGACTGTCGACGGCGACTGTCTCGCCGAAATGCCGCGTCAGCCCCTCGGTGGCGATTGCGGCCCGACCCTCGCCCGTATCGCCCCCGTCCGGGGACGCGTTGATTGCCATTGATTGTTTACTCAACCCCGCGAGGCAAAGCCGCTTTGATTCGTGGCCGAAAACCGAGGGCTCACTGCGAGCGGAGCATTGAATACGCGGGCCCGTTGCGTTCGGGTATGGTCCCCTCGATATCTCGACGGCACCTGGTCCAGGGAGGTTGTACAGCGGCGCTCGTGGCGCTCGCGGGTTGTCTCGGTGGTGACGGGGACGGGACTGACGGGAGTCCCGGCAACGGCGGCGGGAACGGCAGCGACGACAGCGGCGGGAACGGCACCGACGACGGCGGCGGGAACGAGAACGGCGGAGACGGAAACGGCGAGGCGTCGGTGCGGCCGTATCCGGAGTACGTCGCCACCGACGACGCCGGCGAGGCGACGGCAATCTACGCCGACTTCGTCGCCATCGAGGCCGTGAGCGACGAGTTCGACGACCTGATATCGGACAGCGAGGACCCGCTCTTGCTGTTGCCCGCCCGGGGGACGAATCTGCTCCTGAACAGCAGTCTGAGTCTCGAGGGACTGGGGCTGGGGGAACTGCTCGACAGCGGGGAGACACAACTCGAGTCCGAGGTCCAGGCGGTCACGCTCGCCAGTCAGGCGTTCGTCGCGATGGGGTCGCTCCAGACGGGTGAGATCGAGACGGTACTGCGGTCGGCTGCGGGGCAACTCGGCTCGTTCGAGCAGAGCGCGGAGCGCGGGCCGTACACGTTCTACCAGCCCGCAGGCGACGAGACCACCACAGTCGCCCTGTCGGGCACCGATATCCTCGTCGCCGACAGCGCGGGTCCGGTCGAGCGCGCCACCGCGGCCGCAACGGGTAGTCGCACCCGGGCCGCGGACGCTGTCGACGGGTTCGGCTGGGTGCTCGACGCCGTCGACGACCCCGATGTCGCCTTTGCCGGACACGCCAGTCCCTCCGAGGACGGAACCGATAACAGCACCGGCGCGCTCTCGGGCAGCAGTTCGTTTATCGCCACTCACACGTTCGACAGCGACCGCGTCACGGCCGAGGTTGCCGCGGTCTACCCCTCCGCGGACGCGCTCGACGGGGCCACCGGGAGTCTGGAGGCGACACTGGGTAGCGAGGCGGACGACGTCTCCTTCGAGTTCGACACCGACCGCGTCTCCGTCACCGGCACCTACCAGGCGGGCGCAGACACCGGCGGAGAGTAACCCCCGTCCGCAGGCCCCCACCGGACTGTCGGGCGAGGGCGGACAGCAGGCACGGACACACCGACGGCTCAGGCCCCGTCTGTGTCCGATTTCAGCACCTCCACACCGGGCAGGGGGTCGCCGGTGAGTGCGTTGATGTAGGCACCACCCGCGATGGAGACGTGCGAGAAATCGGACTCGTCCATGCCGTACATCTCGATAGCGCGCGAGGTGTCGCCGCCGCCGACGACCGAGAACCCGTCCGAACTGGCAATCGACTCGAGCACGCGGACGGTCCCCCTGCTGAACCGCTCGTCCTCGAACACGCCGAGTGCGCCCTTTACGAACACGGCGGCGGAGTTGCCCACTATCTCGGCGAACTGTGAACTGGTGTCCGCGCCGATATCGCGGTAGTCGTGGTCCTTGTTGCGCACGTCGGCGACGGTGTCCTCGGTGCGCTCGTCGTTCTCGTCGGCGTAGGCCAGGTCGCTCGGAAACACCAGGTGACTCGGGTGACTCTCGACGAGCGCGCGGATGCGCTCCCGGTTTGCCAACCACTGGCTCTCGTAGACGTCCTCCTCGCCCATATCCCGGCCCACGTCGTAGCCGACCGCCCGGAGAAACAGCTCCCCCACGACCCCGGCCAGCAGGAAGTTGTCGACCCGCCCTCGCATCGCGGACATCACGTCGATGACGTCGGTTGCCTTCTTGCCGCCGGCGACCATCGTCACCTCGCCGTCGAACTCGCGGCCGGCGATGGCGGTGTTTGCCTCGTACTCGCTCGCCATCACCCGGCCCGCGTAGGCGTCCATCACCAGCGGGAGCCCCACGATAGAGGCGTGCTTGCGGTGGGCCGCCGAGTAGGCATCACCCACGTAGGCGTCGAACATGTACGCGAGTGTCTCCACGAACTCGCTGCGGGCGTGAACCTCGGGCTCACGCTCCGGCATTTCGTCGTCGGTCATCCGGACGTTCTCCAGCAGAATCACATCGCCGGGGTCGAGCGCCTTTATCCCATCCCGGGCCTGCCGGCCGAAGGTGTCCCGGACGTACTCGACGTGGTGGCCGATGTGGTCTGCGAGGATATCGGCGTGCTGGTCCAGCGGCAGAAACGTGTCCCGACCGGGCCGACCCTGGTGGGCCATCAGCGCAACGCGATGGTCCGACGCGACCAGTTCCGCGACGGTCCGGGCGTGCCGCGAGAACCGCCTGTTGTCCTGTACGACACCGACCGACACAGGCGAGTTCAGGTCCAGTCGCGCGAGCACGCGCTGGCCCCCCGCGAGGTCGTCGAGCGTCCGGTAGCTCATCACGTGCAGTTCCCGCGAGCCACTATTAGCCCCTGCGATTCAGAGCCTCGGACCACTGTTTCGACCCCGGTTTCCGACCGGGAACTGTGCCAGTGCCAGGAGTAATCGTGATGTGTCCAGACCCGCCGGTGTCTCACTCCTCGTCGGGCAGTTCCACGAGCGCCCCGCTCTCGACCGACAGTTCCGACCGGAGCCACTCAAGATGCTCGTCGGCCTCCTCGCGGAGCTGCTTTGCGGTGGCGAGGTCGATCTCGCCCTGTTCCAGTTGCTCGGCAATCTCCTCCAGTCGGTCGATGCGCTCCTGGATATCGGCATCACTCATCGTGGGTACGTGGACCGGACCGGTGTTGAATCTGCCGGGTCCGGCTACCCGAACAGCAACAGCACGGCGACGGCCACGGCGGCGACCCCGAGCAGGACGGCGAGCACGGCAACGACAACCCGGAGTCTGCGGGCCGTGCGCTCGCTCGCCGCCGCGCGCGCGCTCGCCTCGACCTCCCGGTAGGTGCGGTCGATGCGGTGGTCCAGGTCGTCGAGTTCGCGGGTCGCACGGGCGCGAAACGCGCCCTCGATGCGGTGTTCCAGGTCGTCGAGTCGACGCCTGGTGGTCCGGGCGGTCGCGGCCTCCGACTCGGCGGCCAGTTCGCGCTCCGACAGCGCGGTGTCGAGTCGTTGCTCCAGCGCATCTACCCGCGTGGTCGCCAGTCTGCGGTAGTCCCGTTCGACCCCGCGTTCGAGCGTGTCGAGTCGACGCTCGACCAGCCCCCGGTAGGCGAATCCGATGCGACGCGCGAGCTCCCGCGCCCGGTCGCGGGTGGCCTCGCGCTGCTGGGTCGCCCGTGTCAGCGCCTCGTGTGCCGACTCGATGCGCCGGTCGAGTGTCTCGAGCCGCGACTCGACGACGGCCTGGTAGCCGCGGCCGACCCGCCGCTCCAGCACCGCGAGGTCCTCCAGTCTCTCCTCGACCCGTGTCGTCGCGAGAACGCCCGCCTCTGTTGGCGTCATGGCGCGGGCGTCGGCCGCCGCCTCGACGAGCGTCTCGTCGTCCTCGTGGCCGATTGCGACCACGACGGGCGTGGAACAGGCCCCGATTCGGCGCACCAGCGGCTCGGCGTTGAACGACCAGAGGTCCGTGTCGGACCCGCCTCCCCGGGTGACAATCAGCGTCTCGATGTCGGGGTCCCGGTCGAGGCGGTCGATTGCATCCAGCAGCGACGGCACGGCCCCGTCACCCTGCACGGTCGCCCCACAGAGCCGCACCTCGGTGCGTGGCGAGCGCTCGCTGACGGTCCCCCAGACGTCCTCGCGGGCCGACCCCGCCGGCGACGTCACCAGCCCGATACAGTCCGGATGCGCCGGAAGCTCTTTTTTCTGCTGTTGCTCGAACAGCCCCTCCGCGGCGAGCTGTGTCTCGAGCTGTTCCAGTTCCTGCTGTCGGTTGCTCTCACCCACCGGCCAGTACCCCGAAACCAGCAACTGGCAGTCACCGCGTTCGGGGTAGAAATCGAC
>JAQCNG010000034.1 GCA_028275145.1 Halovenus sp.
TACTACGACACGACCGTCGAGACACCGAGCGGTGACGAGGAGCGTGCCTACCCGGGTATGCTGGTGCGAGCAGACGACGTCGACCAGCTCGAGACGGTGAAAGAGGATGTCGACAACTACTTTCAGACCGAGTCTGTCGCCGCGGAGCTGAAAACCGACAGCCACACCATCGCGGTGCAGACAATCGACGACGCCATCGACCAGTTCACCAGCTTCCTCAACCAGCTCCAGCTGTTCATCGGTGGTGTCGCCGGCCTCTCGCTTTTCGTCGGCTCCATCGGCATCGCCAACATCATGATCGTCAGCGTGACCGAGCGCACGCGGGAGATCGGCATCATGAAAGCCGTCGGCGCGAAGAAACGCGAGGTGATCCAGCTGTTCCTCGTGGAGTCGCTCATCCTCGGGATAATCGGTGCCTTCTTCGGGGTCCTGCTGGGGCTCGGTGCCGGCTATCTCGCACTGACCATCCCCGGTTGGCCGATGGTGGTTCCGTTCGACTGGATCGGTATCGCCGTGTTCGTCGGCGTGCTGGTCGGCGTGCTCGCCGGACTCTATCCGGCCTGGCGCGGTGCCCGTGTCGACCCCATCGAGGCGCTCCGCCGGGAGTGAGTTAACAAGTTCTCCCACCTCGGCTGTCGCCGACACCCGACTCATACGGGACCCAGAGACGGTGGAGACCACCGGTCCGGTGTTGTCAGTCGGCGGCAGGTGCGCTCTCGTCACCCGATTCGTCGACGATACGTCCGAGTTCGCCCCGGATGATACCCACGTTCCCGGGTGCGCTGCGGCTGATCCGCTCCGCAATCGACCCGAACAGCACCCGTTCGGTTTCGCTTTTCTCGGAGAGACCGACACAGACGGTGTCGTACTTCATCACGGCGTCGACGATAGCGGCCTCCGTGTCGTCCGAGACGACCACCTCTGAGTCGTACTCGTCGGGGTCGAGGTCGGCCCGGTCGGCGATCCAGTCGATCGCCTCCTCGCCGCGGGCGACCGGGTCGTCACCGTCCGGCGACTGAACGTTCAGGAGCACCGGTGTCTCGTCGGCGACGGCGGCGAACTCGGCGGCGCGACGCGCCGCGACCGGGGCGTGTGGTCCGGGACCGGCCAGCGCAACAGGTTGCCCGATTGCCTCCGCCTCGACACTGACCAGCGACACCTCGCAGGACGCCTCCCGAATCGCCGGGTCGATTGTCCGGCCGAACACGTGCTCGCCACGGGCCAGTTCGCCGTCCCAACCGAGTAGCAACTGTGCGGCCTCTGCCTCGTCGGCGACGTCGACGATTGCCTGTCCGGGGTCCGGCGCGACGACCGCACGCGTCTGCAGGTCGATACCGATATCCTCGGCGACCTGGTCGGCGGCCGCGAGCAGTTCTCGCTGGCTGGTCAGCCGGCCCGCGTCGACGTTCGTATCCGGCGAGGACTCGCCCTCGAGGATGTTGATGACCACGAGCTCCGGCGTCTGGTCGTCGGCGTGAACCCGTGCGGTGGCCGCCGCCAACCGGAGTAGTCCTCGCTGTGTCTCGGGGTTCGCAACCGGCACGGCGACGCGGTACGGCTGGTCCGGTTCGCGGAACGTATCCAGCAGGAGACCGGACTCGATATCCCGGCTCCGGGCGTAGACGAAATACCAGAGCACCCCCAGCAGGATGATTCCGGTGCCGACGAGTTGAACCCGCAGCGGCATCTGTGAGATGACGACCCCTGTCATCACTACACCCGCGACCGGCACGGCGGGATACAGCAGGTCCGGAAGCACGAAGTCGGGGTCGTACTCCGGGGGGTTCGCGCGCCGGAAACTCACCAGAGAGACGTGGACGAGCGCGTAGGATACCAGGAAGCTGAAACTCGCGACCTCCGCGAGAAGCGCGACAATCTCCCCCACCTCGAGACCGAGCGCGATGAGCAGTGTCGTCACCGCACCGGTTGCGAGAATCGCCCGGTGGGGCGTGTTGAACCGGTCGTGGGTCGCGTTCAGCCAGTTTGTCATCAGGTTGTCACGACCCATCGCGAAGATGACCCGCGAGGCCGCCAGAATCGAGGAGTTCGAACTCGAGATGGCGGCGATAACAGCGGCGAACACGATCGCCGTGACGCCGACCGTGCCCAGAATAACGTCCGCGACATCGGAGACGGGCACGAGCGACCCGCCGAGTTCCTGCCACGGAACGACCCCGGTGCTGACGACCATGATGATCATGTACAGCACCGTCACCGACACGACCGACAGGACCATCGTCAGCGGGATGTTCTTTCCCGGCTTTTTCACCTCACCCGCGACCGTCGCGATAATCTCGAACCCGAGGAAGGTCACGAACACGGTTCCGGTCGTGGCGAGGACCCCACTCGGACCCTTCGGGGCGAACTCCGCGAGGTTCGACCCGTCGATAAAGAACACACCGAGCAGGGTGTAGGC
>JAQCNG010000036.1 GCA_028275145.1 Halovenus sp.
ACCACAGCCACGACCACGACAGCGGGCACGAGCACGCTCACAGCGACTACGACGACAGCAACGACGGAGGGCTGTTCGCCCGGGTGATGGGGTTCGTCCCGTTCGTGGGCGGGCACTCGCACGCACACGACCGCGACGCGAGCGAGGCAACAGAGCGGGGGCTGTTCGGCATCGCCTGGTTCGCGTTCGTACTCGGGTTCGCACACGAGGAGGAGTTCGAGATAATCGCGCTGTGTGCCGGGTCGGAGTACTGCCTCGAACTGATGACCGTGTACGCGCTGACGGTTATCGTCGGCATCGTCGGGCTGACGATGCTGTTGATTGCGGGTTACCAGCATTACGAGGAGCGCGTCGAGCGGTACACGCCGTATCTGCCGGTGTTCTCGGCGGTCGTACTCGTCGCCATGGGTGCCGGGTTCGTCGCCGGACTTCTGTGACGCCGGCCGGGACTGCCGGACCCGCTACTCGTCCTCGACCTCGGGGAAGGCGTCGGTGAAACTATCGCCGACACTGAACGCGATTGCCGCCTCGATCTCGTCCGACCCGAGCAGTATCATGAGCATATCGTCGTCGGGGTCCTCGATAGACACGGTCTCTGTGGCCTCCGAGACGCCGTCGACCTCACCCTCCAGGTCGACCGACACCTCGTAGGACCCCGCGTCCGTCCACACGTCGTCGTACGTGTGTGCGTCCTCGGCGTTGCCGGACCCGCCGTTACCCGAGACGCCGAACGCCTCGTCGAGGCGTGTCTCCCCGCCCGGCCCGACGACGGACACCGTCCCGTCGACGGAGCTGTCGGTTGCGTTGAACACGTTGACCTCCTCGACCACGTGACCGGCTAGCCAGTTGATTGCCCCCTCGGTACAGCCAGCCACTGCCGCGGTGGCGGTCGCGCCACCGGCAGCGAGGAACTGACGCCGCGACAGTCGCACAGTCGGGGTAGCGTTGTCTGTCATACCTCCGGGTTCGACTGCCCGGCAAGAAAGGGTGGCTCGTGGTTTCTCGGACCGAAACGGGCCGGCCACCGGTGGAGCGGTAGCGACCGGCGGGCGTGTGTGGACGGACAACCCGGTCGGTGCTCGTACTGTCGTCTGTGAGCCCACGGCATATTTCGGCATCCCGGGGTGCCGAATCGTTCCACGAACTCATAGCCGACAGTATCAGTTTCCCCCGTCGGTGGCTCCCTGTCCGGTCGCCCCCGGTCTGTCGGGGTCGTCCTCGCTGTGGCTGCCGGCGTCGTCGACGCCACCGCCGGTTCCGTCGGCACCGCCGGGCGCGCCCCGGTCCAGTCCGCTGGAGCCGACTGGGTCGGTGCCGCCGGCGTCGAGTCGGTCGGCGATGCGCTCTAGCTCCCGGGTCTGGCGGCGGTTCGATGAGACGATGAGCTCCGAGAGCACACCGAACATCACCAGTTGCAGGCCAAAGAGCAGCGCCACGCCGGCCGCGAGCGCGAGCACGCTGTGGGAGATGCCCCTGAACAGATACGCGTACGCGACGTAACCGGCCAGCACCACCCCGACGAACCCGCTCCCGACGCCGATACTGCCAAAGTAAAACAGGGGGTTGTTCGTCTTTGCCATCTGGTAGAGCCGAAAGATGATGTTGCCACCGTCCCGGATGGGCCGGAGGTTGGTCTCGGACTCCTCGGGACGTGGCTCGTAGGTGATGGGGACGACATCGACGCGAACGCTGTGTTTCACACACTCGACAGCCATCTCGGTCTCGATGCCGAACCCGTCGGCGGCCAGGTCCAACTTCTCGAAGGACTCGCGGGTGAACGCCCGGTAGCCACTCAGGATGTCCACGAGGTTCGTCCCGTGGATGTACCGGAACACACGGTTGATGATGCGGTTGCCGGTCTGGTTGAGCCGCGTCATCGCGCCGGGCCGCATATCGGCAAAGCGGTTGCCGATGACGTGCTCGGCCTGCCCCTCGAAGATGGGTTCGAGCATCCGGTCGGCCTCGTCGGGGCGATAGGTCGAATCCCCGTCGACCATCAGCACGACCGGCCGGTCGATGTACTCCATCGCCTCGCGGACGGCCTGGCCCTTGCCGCTCCCGCTCTGTTCGACGACGCGTGCGCCTGCCTCCGACGCGAGGTCCTGTGTGCCGTCCGTCGACCCGCCGTCCACGACGAGCACGTCGTCGAACCCCTCCTCGCGGTACCGCTCGACGACGTCGACTATCGTCTCGGCCTCGTTGTAGGTCGGAACGAGGACACACACCTTCCCGTGAGGGGTCATTGCAACAACCTACACCGGTTTGCCTGAAAAGGGTACGTGTTTTCTGGTCGGAGACCGCCGGGCACGTTCGCGCCTTCCGGTATCCGTCTCTCGGCTCCCGTCCCCCGGTGGGTCGACCGGACCGGTCCGACAGGCCGGCCGGTGAGAGGCGGCGTGTCGGGGGTTACGAGTCGACGCATCGACCGGTGACACAAGCCGTTTGTGCCCGGACGACCTACCCCAGACAGTGACAGCCGACACCCCCGACGCCGACGCGCAGGCAACCGACGAATCTGGCCCGGAGACCGAACACACCGCCTCGTCGGCCGACGCCACCGGCGACTCGAGTACTGACGCCACCGGCGACTCGGGTGCCGGAGTCGACGACGGCCCGGCCGCCGACAGTTCGGGCGACGACGGGGCCGACCCGTTCTACGACGCCCTGGAGACGCTCGGGCGACCGGTCGTGACCGCGACGCGGTACGCACAGGTCAGAGGCGGCTCGCAGGCAGACGCCACGACACAACTCGACGACCTCGAGGGGTCGGGTGCGGTCGAGCGTCTCGACGTCTCGTCGGACCCGGTGGTGTGGTACCCCAGCGACTGGGCCCGGATGACCGACCGCGAGCGACTGGTGGTGTTTCCGGAGCGGCGCACGCTCGTCGCCGACCAGCCCACGCAGTTCACCCGCGCACAGCTCACCCAGTTCGCCCACCTGCTCGACACCACCGGTTCCGGGGCCTACCTCTACGAGATCCGACCCGAGGACGTCTGGCAGGCCCCCTACGAGACGTTCGAGGACCTGCTCGGGACCGTCCGGTCGGTGCTCCCCGAGCGGGAACCCGCCCTGGAGGAGTGGATGGACGACCAGTACCGCCGGGCCAGCCAGTTCACCCTCCGCACCCACGAGGATGGCTACGTGGTGCTGGCGGCCGAGTCCGCGGAGATGATGGGCAACGTCGCCCGGCAGAAACTCGACGACGGACAGTTGCGCGCACCGGTCTCCGACACCGAGAGCTGGGTCGCCGAGGAGCATCTCGCCGAGGTCAAGCGGACCCTCTACGAGGCGGGCTACCCGGTTCGCGACGAGCGGGACCTGGAGCGAGGTGAGCCGTTGCCGGTCGACCTCGAACTGGAGCTGCGGCCCTACCAGCAGGCCTGGCTGTCGAATTTCATGGAGCGCCAGTCGGGGGTGCTCGTCGGCCCGCCCGGTAGCGGCAAGACCGTCGCGGCACTCGCCATCCTCGCGGCCGTCGAGGGCGAGACCCTGATTCTGGTCCCTGGGCGGGAACTCGCCGGCCAGTGGCGCGAGGAACTGCTCGCGAAGACCACACTCGACCCTGACCAGGTCGGTGAGTACCACGGCGGCACGAAGGAGGTGCGGCCGGTCACCATCGCCACCTACCGCACCGCCGGGATGGACCGCCACCGTCACCTGTTCGACAGCCGCGAGTGGGGGCTGATTATCTACGACGAGGTACACCACATCCCGAGCCCGGTCCACCGGCGGACGGCGGACCTCCAGACCCGGCACAGACTGGGGCTGTCGTCGACACCGGTCCGGGAGGACGACCAGGAGACGGACATCTTCACGCTCGTGGGACCGCCAATCGGCACCGACTGGGAGGCGCTGTTCGAGGCGGGTTACGTCGCCGAACCGGCCGTCGAGATACGCTACGTCCCCTGGGACGACGAGGACAGCCAGAACCAGTACGTCAGCGCGACAGGCCACGAGCGCCGGCAACTGGCGGCGAC
>JAQCNG010000043.1 GCA_028275145.1 Halovenus sp.
CTCAGCACCGCCAGTGGACTCATCGCGATGATGGTCGTCGCCGCCGCCATCCCGATTATCCAGAACGCCTTCCGGAACCGGCTCTGGAACACCCGTCCTGTCTCCACCTGCTCCTTTCGCTGGAGAATCTCGTCTGCCATGATAATCAGGTCGTCGAGACCTGTCCCGATGACGGCGATGAGGCCGGCGATGTGCGAGAGGTCGAGCGCCAGCCCGACAACCGACGCGAACCCGAGCAACAGGAACACCTCGCTGCTGGCGGTCAGCAACATCGGGATGGCGATGCGGACGTCCCGGTACCAGTAGTAGACAACCGCAGAGACCGAGAGCCAGGCGACCAGCGCCGTCAGCAGTGCGAGCGGCTTGAACTGCTGTGCGAGGCTGGGCGAGATGAACGACTCGGTGACGATCTCGATATCGGTGGGGAGTTCGCCCGCCCGGATGTTCACCTCCAGCTCCTGGGCCTCCTGGTAGCTGCCGGTCTGCATCACGAACCGCGGGTCCTGTGCGAACCCGCCGGAGTTTATCGTCTCGGCGAGGTCGCCACCCATGCTGGAGCCGTAGACGTACTCGCCGTCGACGACGGTGAACAGGCAGTACTGACTCTCGTGCTGGGGCGCAGGCTCGTCGAAGACCTCCTCGTCGAAAAAGCAGTTGCCGACCCCCTGGGGGGAGGTGAGACCGCCCGCCTGTGTCACGCTCGCGAACCGCTGGCCGGCCTCACCGGTCAGCGCAATCGGGACGTGTGGCTGTGGCGTCTGGGCGTCCCCCCGCTGTGCCGAGTCGACGCTGTCGATGTCGTCCTGTGTCAGCAACACGGTCTGGTTGTACACCGTCGTCCCGTTTTCGGTGGTTTCGGGGAAGCCGGCGACAATCTGCACGCGGCCGGTCTCCGAGATGATGTCCCGCAGCTCTCCGCGGGTGACACCCGGCACCTCGGCGACGATGAAGTTCTCGCCGGTGACGGCGCTGCTCGTGAACACGTCCGCACCGGAGAACCCGGTCTGGTCGACGCGGTCCGTGATGGTCGTGACGGCGTTCTGGCGGGTCGCGCTGGTCACACCCTCCCGGATGTCGCCCGTGCTGACGGTCAGTCCGGCCGCACCGAGCGCGTCGGCGAACTCGGCCTGGGTGACGTTCTGCGTGTAGAGCTCGACAGCACCCTCCTGGACGCGTGTGCGGACGTTTATCTGCTCGATGTCGAGCTCGTCTGCGACTGTCCGTTCGACCTGGAACCCCCGGTCCGGGTTCAGGTCGAGCCCCTCGGCGGTCAGTCCCTGGAGTTTCCCGCGGATGCGGGCACCACCCGAGAGTTCCAGCCCGTACTGGAGGTTCGTCGGGTCGCCGAACGAGCCGTCGATGTCCTCGCCGAGTCGGTCGTCCGGGTCGATGAACTCGATGTCTACCCCCGCGAGCGGGCCGTCGTCGCCGGTGACGACGCCCTCGACTGTCCCGGTGTCCACCCGGTCGAGTGCGATGTCCAGGCCGGTTCGCTCGTCGGCCGTGAGATTCACCTGTTGTTCGAACTCCCCGAACAGCAGTTCGTCGACGACCACGCTGTAGGACTGGGCGCCGAGTTCGACCTCGTACTCGCCGCTACTGTCGGTGGTGGCGGCGGCCTGTTCGGCCCCGGTGGCGACGTCACGGACCGAGACTGTGACCCCCTCGACGGGTTCTCCGCCGGCGGTGACGGCTCCGCCGAGCGTTCCCGTCTCCCGCGGGGTCAGGTCGATATCGACCGTCTGTACCTGGTCGGCCTGAACCAGTACCGTGGTGCTACTGGACTCGAACCGGGGGTTGTCGACCGCCACCTCGACCTCACCGGTCTCGACGGTCAACTCGTAGCTGCCGTTCTCGTCGGTGGTCGTCGTGGCGACTGTCGTCCCCGTCGCGTTGTTGACGGCCGCCACCTCGACCGCAGCGAGCGGCTCGCCGCCGCCGCGCACGGTCCCGTTGAGCGTGCCAGTGTCGACTGCGCTGGCGCTGATATCTACCGAGACCGTCTCGCCCGCGGTGACCGAGAACGACTCCTCGACGATTGTGAGGCCCACCTCGTCGATGCGTGCGATGTACTCGCCGACCTCGAGTGTGGTTTCGAAGGTCCCGTCCGTGTCTGCGGTGACGGTCTGTTCGACGTCGTCTGTTCCGTTCTCCCGGAGTTCGACCGTCGCGCCCCCGACAGGCCCGCCGGGGCCGGTCACCGTCCCGGAGACGGTCCCGGTCTCCCGGGCCGACAGGTCGATATCGGCCGTCGTCGTGTTGCCCTCGGTCACCTCGATATCAGTCTCGAACTCGCCGAAGCCGACCTCGTCGACGATGATATCGTACTCGCCGGTCGGGAGTTCGATGCCGTACTCGCCGGCGTCGTCGCTCGTCGCGGTGGCCACCGGGTCGGGCTGTGGCGGGTCTGCCCCGAACCCCTGCCCGCCGCCGGCACCCAGCGGGCCAAACAGCGCCAGCGCCGCCAGCAGACACAGCGCGACCAGCGCTATCACGCGCAGATTGTCGCGGATATCTATCATGCGCCGACTCCCTCGAACTTGTACCAGCGTAGCAGGCTCATGTTCATCATGTATGTGTTCATCAGGTCGGCCGTGAGGCCAAAGACCAGGATGAGCGCGATGTCGTCGAGCAGCGGAATCGCCAGATACCACGACACCAGAAACATCGTGGCCATCGCCGCAATCGATGTCAGCGTCATCGAGACACCGGTCCGCATCGCCCGGTAGGCGCTCTCGTAGAACCCACCGTGCCGTCTGAGGACGTGATTGTTCAGCAGGATGTCCGAGTCCACGCTGTACCCGATTATCATCAGCAGTGCGGCGACTGCGCCGAGCGAAAGCTCGATGTTGAGGACGTTCATCAGCGCGACCGGAATCACGATATCCGAGAACGCGGAGATGACGACCGCGATACTCGGAACGAACGTCCGGAAGATCAACCCGACGAGCACACTCATCCCCGCAAAGGCGATGACGACGCCGAGCAGCGCCTCACGCTGGGTGTCCGACCCGAAGGACGCAGAGCGAGAGTCGATGGACTCCACCTCGGTTCCGACCTCTTGGGCGACGTCCTCGATTGCCTGTGTGTCGGTTTCCTGTGTGGTCACGATGTAGGAGTTGGCAGTCCCGACCGACCGGACACTCTCGACGCCGATACCGGCATCCGCGAACGCCGCCTCGATGTCACTCTGTGACGCGTCGTCCGCGGTCATCCGGAGTTCGGTCCCACCGGTGAAATCCAGCCCCAGCGAAACCGGCGACCCGGTGAGCAGGAACGCACCCAGGATGATGGCGAGCGCGACTCCGAGCGCCGCGAGCGGAATCGCCACCAACTGCCGGTTGTTGTAGTCCTCGTAAGGGACCCCCTCGACATCGAGACGTGCCATTGCCGACTTTCTGAGAGGGGCCCGAATAAGCCTTTTTGTCTCCCCGTGGTGACCCCCCATCCGGACCGCCAGACGTCTCTGTTGCCCGGACTGTCAGTCATCTCTGCCGGGCGGACGGCTGTCCGGACACGTCTCCAACCCGCACAAACCCTTTGCTGTTCGATGCTGTAGCCCTGGTATGGCCGAGCCAGCAAACAGAGTCGTGCTCTCGTATCCCGCAGACCTCTCGACCTGGGGCCGCGATACCGTCGAGGAGCGTCGGTTTCGCGCCTATCTCCGGAAGGCCCACGACACCGCCGCCGCCGGTGACCGCTGGGCGGAGTTCGTCGGTGTCGGTTGCTGCGGGAGCGCGCTTGACGTCCCGCTCCGGGTCGAACACGTCGAGGGTGGCACCGAACTGACGGGCGACACCGAGTTCGCGTTCACCGTCCGCGAGGCCTGTGACCTCGACGGCGGTTGGCGGGTCCAGAGCGAGGCCGGCCCCCGCGCCGAACCGCGGTGAACGACACAGGGCGCGGTCGGCCGGCCGGTTCGTCCGCCGAGCGGTCGAGGGCGAAGGGCCTATAATCGCCGGTTCCCAACTACCAACAGTCAGATGTCCCGGAGTCCATCGCTTCCGGAGCGCCCGCGACTCGACCTCGACCCCGATATGACACCGTCGGAACGACTCGCGGCGCTCCGCAAACACTACAGCGAGGTGTTGCGCGTCAACGCAAAGCTACAGCAGCAACTGAACACGGCCGAACGCCGTCAGGAAGACCTCACCGGACAGGTCGACAGGTTACAGCGGGAAAACGAGACGCTGAAGACCTCGTCGCTGTACGTCGCCACCGCCGAGGAACTCCTCGACGACGGCGTCGTCATCAAGCAACACGGCAACAACCAGGAGGTGCTGACCGAGGTATCGCCGACGCTTCGGGGGGAGTTGGACGCCGGCGACCGGGTGGCTGTCAACGACTCCTTCTCGGTCAAGACGGTGCTGGAGGCCGAGACAGACGCCCGCGCCCAGGCGATGCAGGTCGAACAGCGCCCCGAGACGGTGTACGACGACATCGGCGGACTCGAGGAGCAGATCCGCGAGGTCCGCGAGGCCGTCGAACAACCGCTCGTCCGCTCCGAGCAGTTCGATGCGGTCGGTATCGACCCGCCCTCCGGCGTGCTGTTGCACGGCCCGCCCGGCACCGGCAAGACGATGCTGGCGAAGGCCGTCGCAAACGAGACAAACGCCACGTTCATCAAGATGGCCGGCTCCGAACTCGTCCAGAAGTTCATCGGCGAGGGCGCACGCCTGGTGCGTGACCTGTTCGAACTCGCCAGCGAGCACGAACCCGCCATCATCTTCATCGACGAGATCGACGCCGTTGCCTCGACCCGCACCGAGTCGAAAACCTCCGGCGACGCGGAGGTCCAGCGCACGATGATGCAGCTGCTCTCGGAGATGGACGGGTTCGACGACCGGGGGGAGATTCGCATCATCGCCGCCACCAACCGCTTCGACATGCTCGACCGCGCCATCCTCCGGCCGGGCCGGTTCGACCGCCTCATCGAGGTGCCAAAGCCCGACGAGGAGGCCCGCGAGCGCATCCTCGAGATTCACACCCAGGAGATGAACCTCGACGACGTCGACCTG
>JAQCNG010000047.1 GCA_028275145.1 Halovenus sp.
ACAGCAGTTCCTGTCCGTCGTCGCTGGGCACCAGTTCGACCGCGCCGGGTGCAGAGACCACCTCGACGGTCGCAGAACCGGTGCCGGGGTCCTCGATACTGCCGCTGTCGGCACCGATGTCGAGCGGACCCAGTGGCCCCGTCGCCAGCGTCAGCCCCACGATGCAGACGACGACGACGGCGACGACGCGCTCCGCGTTCATCACCTCCGGGGAGGTGCCGGCCCCGTGAAAGGGTTGTGGTCACCACCGGCTCACGAATCGAGCCGGGTCAGGGTGTGCGGTCGGAAACAACGTCAACTGCCCGCTACGGTCTGGACTGACAGTCGGCCACTCACCCGAACACGGAGGCGACAGCGAGCGGGACACTGCCGTGCGTGTAGCCGTCGGTGGAGCCGTCGGGTCGCATCCGGTAGACGACGACGGGTCTGTAACCGACGCCGGGGCGCTCGGCGCGCAGACTCGCCCACTCGTCGTCCCGGAACGAGCTACAGTCGACAAACAGCACGGCCCCGTCGTGGGCATCGAGCTGTGTGGTGGTCTTGTTGCCGACGGTGTCACGCAGCGCCGCGGCGGGGGTGCCGGCCCGGCGGCGCGTCGGCGGTTCAGGCCGGGTCACCTCCACGAGCGTCTCGCCGTCGGCCCGGAAATCCAGCGCGTGCCCGGAGCCCAGTTCCACCTCCGGAACAAACTCGTGGCCCGCGTCACCGAGGAGTTTCACGGCGTTGAGCTCGGCCATCGAGGCGCGCATCCGCACGGGGTCGAGCCGGTCGCTCGTGCCGAGTTTCGACGCCATCGTGTACCGGTGTTCGTCGAGGTCACCCCGCGAGAGCAGGTCATCGTAGAATGTCAGCCCCGCCTCGCGGGTCGCGTCGGGGAAACCCGAGGCGTGTTCGTGGAAGAACCGCCGGGTCGTCTCACGGCCGTCCTTCGAGAACAGCACCGGCAAGAAAAACCAGGCGACGTACTCGTGGGCCGCGAGCCAGGGGTCGCTCTCGGCCAGGTCGGCGAGCAGTTCCCGCTGTGCCCACCGCGTCACTGGGTAGGGAGCCTCGGCAAAGGTGTACTTCTCGGTCTGCCAGAGCGTCTCCGGCGTCTCGGTGTTGCCGAGCCAGTAGGCACCCGAGTCCTCCCAGGCAAACAGCGCGAAATCGCCGTTGTACATCGAGAGGCGACGGGCAGTGTACCCCGGCGGCGGGGAGAACCCCGGTTCCTCGAGGTCGGCGCCGAACTTCCGGTCAAGCGGTCGGTGCAGTGCGTCTCTGACACGGCCCTCGCTCCAGGACCCGGTCGAACGGCGAAAGCGAATCGGTCCGGCCACACGGTAGTTTGTCGCCGTGCGGGTTTGTCTCTTGTGTCGGTGGCCCCACCTGTTTTGAGCCTGGGGGTTCACTCCCCGTGCATGGAGATTGGACTCACCGTTGGTGGGTCGATAGACCGCATCGAGGAAACCGCGGCGGGGTTCGACTTCGTGGAGTTCGGACTCGCCGAGGCGGCGGACCTGCCCGGGTCGATAGACGGCGACAGACTCGTCGAGACACTGGACCGGTTCGACCTCGCGCTCGACGTTCATCTACCGTTCAAGCAGGTGGTGGCGACACCGGTACCGGCGCTCAACGACGCGCTCGTGAGCCACAAGCGCGACCTGCTGGCGTGGGCCGGTTCGCTGGGTGCCCGAAAGGCCGTTCTGCACGGAACCGTGCGCGACCCCTACGACACCGACCTGCGCGGGACGGCGGCCGACCAGATAGAGCGCATCGTCGCGGCCGGCCGGGAACACGGTGTCGAGGTGGTCGTCGAGAACGTCGGCCACCAGCAGTACGGTCTCCAGTTGTCGGTGCTTGGCGACCTCACCGAGCAGGTGGACGCGCCGGTCTGTTTCGACCTGGGCCACGCCTACATGGAGGAGGGGATGGACGGACTGGAGCGGTTCGCAAAGTACCACGGCGACCGGGTTTCGCATCTCCACGTCCACGACGTGCGGCGGCGCGGCGACACGCACATCCCGGTCGGCGCGGGCGAGATCGACTACGGCGTCCTCGACGAGCGGTTCGGCGGGTTCGACGGGACTGCCGCAATCGAGGTGTTCACCGACGACGCCGCGCTGTTGCGGGACAGCGCAGGCCGGACCGCGGACCACCTCGGCGGAACGTTCGACCCTCCGGAGTGGACAGACTGACCCCCGTGCACGGCCGGAGCGACGACGGCGTGTGACATCGGGCCACAGATACAAGTTCGGTGAGAACAATGATACCGTATGGCATCCACCGGAGGAGTGTCCCTCGAGTGTCGGTGTAACCGCTGCAAGTACAACAACAACGGCAAGTGTGGCTACCAGGGCCGGGTAGTGATAAACGCGAACGGCGAGTGCGAGTCCCGCGAGGACGGGTTCGGCAACGACCGCGGCCCGTTCTAGTCCGGCAGTCCAACATGAACGAACCGGGCGTAGCCGAGCGCCAGCGGCGTCGCCACGAGCACAGAGCGGTGGTTTGCGACAGTGTGCTGTTGCTCTGACCTACCCCTGAAGGGTGGGCCTCCGCTCGCTACCTGTCACTCGGCCCACTCGACCATCCGGGCGTAGGTGTCGTCGGAGGCGAGTGCCTCGCGGTTGCCCACGAGCACGAGCGCGCGCTTGGCCCGCGTGAGCGCGACGTTCACGCGCCGGTAGTCCTCGAAGATCGGGCCGTCGAGACTCCCAGTGGCGACGAACGACATCACCACGACCTCCTTGCTCGAACCCTGGAACCGGTCGACCGTGTCGACGGTGACGCTGTCGGGCACGCGCGTGCGGATGGTCGCCACCTGCGCACGGTACGGGGCGATGACGCCCACGTCCCCCGGCGACACACCAGCATCGAGATACTCGTCGACGACGTCTGCGACCGCGTCGGCCTCGCCGGGGTTCGTGTTCCCGTCGGCGTGTCCGTCGGGGTCGAGAAACGTCACCCGGTCGCGCAGGTGCGCGGGCAGGGCGGCTGGGGAGACACCCGGCAGGTCATCGACCGACCGGGCCGCGACCTCGTCGGTCGCCGGGCGCAACCGCCCCCTGTAGAACTCCCGGGAGGGAAACGACTGGATGTGCTGGGCCATCCGGTACTGGCTCTCCAGCAGTGTCGACGCCTCGGGGTACTCCTCGTTCAGTCGCTCGAACAGCGACTCCTGCAGGTCGTTCTCGGCCCGGACCACCGGCGGCAACTGCTCGTCGTCACCGACGAGCACGAACCGGTCGGCGAGTGTCAGCGCGGCCAGGGTCCCGGGTTCGGTCAGCTGCCCGGCCTCGTCGACCACGGCCACGTCGAACGACTGGGTCTGCATGGCGCGGGACCCACAGGAGGCGGTCGTCGCCGCCACCACCGGCGCGGCCTGCAACTGACCGGCACAGACCGACGGGTCACCGCTCCGCTGGAGACGGTACGCCTGCATATCCTCGCGGACACCGCTCTCGGTCCCGTAACGGACCACGTCGGTGTACCCCTGCGATTCCAGTTCCCCGAGTGCGTTGTCGACGGCCCGGTTGGTAAAGGCCGAAACCAGCACCCGCTGACCGTCGGCGACGAGCGCCTGGACGATACGCGCGAGCGTGAACGTCTTTCCGGTCCCGGGCGGACCGTGCACGAGCGCGAAATCCTCCGCACCGACGGCCCGCTGGACCGCCTCGTTCTGGGCGGCGTTGTTGTCGACGAACGTCTCCGCCACCTCGGAGAACGCGGGGTCGCGCCGGCCGAACAGGGGGTCTTTCCAGTCGGCGGACCGCTTCAACACGGCGTCGTGCAGCGCGGTCAGCAGCCGGTCTGTGGTCAGCGTGGACGGGTAGATGTCCAGTCGACGCAGTTCGACGCGCTCGTCTGCGGCCACCACCACCTCCTCGCCGATGCGCTCGACGCGGGCCAGTTCCGCGTTCCCGCCGACCGGGTCGCCGTCACTCGCCAGCACCAGGTCACCGACCCGTATCTTCGAGACTGCGCCGGTTCCCTCGGCGCGCAGTTCCCACCGGCCGTCGTCGCGTTCGTGTGCCCCCGCCGGGTCGAGATTCACCAGCGCCCGGTCGTCGTCGGCGCGCTCACCGGGGCGCTGTTCCCAGAGTTTCGCGTACTCGCGGTGGACCTCGTGGCGCTCCTCCTCGATTGCCTCGTAGAACTCCCCGAAGTAGACCTGTTCCTCCCCGGGCACCGCAGTTCCGACCCGCCCGGCTTTCGACTCCTGGTCGAGTCGGCCGGAGACGGCCATGCAGGTGTCCTGCTCGAAACAGTACTCGCAGATTGCGTCGGCCTCGTAGCCCGTTGGAACACTGCTGTCGTGTTCCATCGCCGCGAGTTCGTTGCGCGCCCGGAGAACGAACTGCCGGAGCCCCGACCCGATGGAGAACTCCTTTGCCGGCGAGAGGTCACCGGACTCCTCGCTCCGCTCGACGGCGGCGTTTTTCGTGTACAGCAGGATGCCGGTGTCCGGCGGTTGCTCGCGTTGCTCGCCCAGCAACAGCGCGTAGCAGGTCGCCTGCACCTTGTCGTGGAACCGGGGGTCGCGGTTCGTGTTCTTGCCCGTCTTCAGTTCGACGGGCATCCCGCGGCGGACCGCGTCGGCCCGCCCTTTCAGGCCGTAACGCTCGCTGACCAGCAGTTGCTCGGAGCGCCATTCGTCGCGCTCGGTGAGTCGCCCCTGTTCAAGCCACCCCTGGATTGCGCCGGCGTGCTGGCGGACCGTCTCACACAGCGCGTCCGGGTCGACCCCGAGCAACCCGATATCGAGGCCCGCCTCGTCGATGCGCTCCTCGACAGCAGTTTCCAGCTCCCGCCCCCGGAGCAGGTCACCGAACACCTCGTGGACGATTGTTCCTTTCACCACCGGTTCGGCCAGTGGTGTCCCGTCGAGTTTGCCCAGATAGTACATCCGGGGACACTGCACCCACGACCGCACACTGGTCACGTCGACGACGAACCCCGGTTCCACGACGACCATCGAGTCACCGCTCGTCGAGTACTGGGTCTCGCCGCGGTACTCGCGCTCGTCGGCGTCGTACACCGCCAGTTCCATCCCCGGGTCGAGATACTCGCCGGTCTCGGCCCAGTTCCCCCAGAGTGTGACCGTCACCGGCGGGGCCGCCCCACGGTCGGGCCGCAGTTCGACCTCCAGCAGTTCAGACTCGCCGTACTGTGTGTCGACGGTGCGCTCGTCGCCGACCTCGACGACAGGGCCGCGGAGGTTCACGTCGTCGGACACGGCCGGCGGGCGAAAAACGCTGTCGGTACACTGGTGGGCGACCATCCTGACGGATGGTTGCCCGCCAGTATGAACCTAAAATCCCGTGTGTCCGGGCCGCTCACGGGTCACCTTTCCCCGTTCGCCAGTCGAGGCCTCCGGCCTCGCTGATGCCAGACCTGTGGCGTCCCGTTCCAGCCTCTCGGGTCGAGCATACTACCGATGGACCGTGATGGTGACTGCGCCGCAGGCGCACTCGTAGGCGCGGCGCTCGCCCTCCGCTGTCCGGTAGACGAGCATGCGGTCGCGCTCGCGCAACTCGCGGTCACAGTCCTCACAGGTCGCGGTGAGTTCGTCGAGCATATCCGCTAGTTGTGCCTGCCCACACATCAATCCGGGCCGTCCCCCCGGAGTGAAAGTGAAAGTAACCGAGGAGAGTTGGTCGGCCCCGCGGGTTCGAAGTCACTTTATTACGCGGGTGCGTTTACCCGGGTATGCAGGTTGGAGCACACGTGTCGGTCGCCGGTGGTGTCGACAACGCCGTCGACCGGGAACTCGACGTTGACGGCAACTGTGGACAGATATTCACCACCTCACCGCAGGTCTGGCAGCAACCCACAATCGAGACCGACGAGGCCGAGCAGTTCCGGACGGCCTCACAGGAGGCCGGCCTCGGGCCGTGGGTCATCCACTCCTCGTACCTGGTGAACCTCGCAACGCCGAAGGAGGGCCTGCGGGAGAAATCAGTCGCGAGCATGCAGGCCGAACTCGACGCCGCCGACCGACTCGGCGTCGACTACGTCAACGTCCACCTCGGCGCACACACGGGCGCGGGCGTCGACCAGGGGCTGGACAACGCCGCGAGCGTGCTGGACGAACTCGACGTTCCGGAGGGTGTCACGGTGCTGGTCGAGTCCGACGCGGGCAGCGGCACCAAACTCGGCGGCGAGTTCGACCACCTCGCGGCGGTGCTCGCGCGGTCCTCGCAGGACCTCGGGGTCTGTCTGGACACCGCCCACGCGTTCGCGGCCGGCTACGACCTCTCGACGCCCGAGGCGGTCGAGGCGTCGCTGGCCGAGTTCGACGACGTCGTCGGCGTCGAGAACCTCGCCTGTGTCCACCTGAACGACTCCAAACACGGCTGTGGCGCCAACAAGGACGAACACGCCCACGTCGGCGAGGGCGAAATCGGCACAGAGGGGATGCGTGCCTTCCTCACCCACGAGGCCATCCAGAATGTGCCGCTCGTGCTCGAAACCCCCGAGGAGAACGGCAAGGACTTTGCCTGGAACGTCGAGCGGACGCGGGAACTGGCCGACTGAGGAACCGACTGGCCGAGCAGACACGTGTCCGGCCAGACCACGCGGTTGCCTGCAGGGCGAACTCCCATCTCGACAGCAGTCGGGTCTACAGAGATAATAGCATCCAGAGAGAACTGTTTCGCTATTCGCCGGTGTTGGTTCCAGACTCCGGGTCCCGAGACAGAGCACAGAACAGCGGTCACGTGTTATAAGTTTACAGGGGCCATGCACCAGAGTGATGACAGCAGTCGAGACGACGAATCTGACGAAGGAGTACAGCGATGTGGTCGCGCTGGACGGACTGGACCTGACAGTCGAGGAGGGTGAACTGTACGCGCTGCTGGGGCCGAATGGGTCGGGCAAGACAACGACAATCGAGATTCTGACCGGACAGCGCACGCCCACAGGGGGAGAAGCGAGCGTGCTGGGGGTCGACCCGGTCGAGGAACCCATCGAGGTGCGACGCTCCATCGGCATCCTGCCCGAGCGCGAGGACCCGCCGAGTTTCCTCACACCACGGGAGTATCTGGAGTTCGTCGGCGAGGTCCGCGACATCGGCCCAATCGAGGAGCGCATCGACCGGTGGGCGGGTCGTCTGGAGTTCCAGGGTGTTCTCGACACGCTCTCGACAGACCTCTCGGAGGGGGAACGCCAGCGGGTGATGCTGGCACAGGTGTTCATCCACGAGCCGGAACTGGTCTTTATCGACGAGCCGCTGGTGAATCTCGACCCGCTGATGCAGGCACAGGTCCGCGACCAGCTCCGGGAGTACTGCGAGGCCGGCAACACGCTGTTTCTCTCGACACACCTCATGGAGGTCGCGGAGGAGCTGTGTACCCGTGTCGGCATCATCGCAGAGGGGGAACTGGCCGCCGAGCGCGACCCGCGCACCGTCGACGAGGACCTCCTCGACACGTTCGCCGACACGGTGGGCGAGCAGGGGGGGCCCGCGGAGGTGGGGGCCCCGTGAGCGGGCGTTCGTCCACCGGGTCGCTGTTCCGCCGGATGCTGGCCGAGGAGTTCCGCATGCACTCGCGGCTGTTCGGCTCTCGCCGGTTCGCGCTCTTTCCGCTCTTTACCGCGGCACTGGTCGGGGTCGGCGTCTGGCTGCTGGCGGGCACCGGCACGTCGCTCGACCGCATCGTCGGCGGACTGTTCGCGCTCGTGCTGTTCATGGGGTTCCAGGTCGGCACAATCGGTCTCGTCGGCCGCGACGCGATACGTGACGTCATCGGCGATATGACACTGCTGGTGTTCTCGGCACGCACGCTCCCGGTCTCGCGGCGGCGACTGCTGTTTGTCTTTCTGTTCAAGGACCTGCTGTACTACGTGGTGCTCTTTCTGACACCCATCGCCGTTGGCTTTCTCCCGGTGGTGGTCGACGGTGGGTTCACCGCCGGCGAGGTGGCGCTGCTGTGGGTGACAGTCGCCGCCACGTTCGCGCTGGGTGCGGGGACGAGTCTCGCGCTCGCCGGCATCGCCACCCGGAGCCGTCTCGCCGTCGTCGGTGTCGTCGCCGCCATCGCCGCCGGTCTCACGCTCGAACCGGACCTGGTGCTCTCGCTGTCACCCTACGCCCTGTACGCCGACCCCTCCGCGACGACGCTGCTCTCGGGGTCGGGGTTGCTGGTCGTCGCGGTGGTTTCGGGTCCGCTACTCTTTCGGCCGCCGACCCGGGACCGCGCCCAGCGGGCCGGCGACGACCGCTACCGGCAGTTCCACCGCTTCGGTGACGGACTGACCGCCCGCCCGCTGGTCGAGGTGACCCGCTCCAGTGGCTCCGTCTGGAAGGTGGCGCTCTCGCTGGGCGTGCTGTTCGGGGTGGCGGCGCTCCTGCTCGCCAGCCTCACCGCCGAGACGGCGCTGGCCATCGACCCCTCGGCCGGCATCGCCTTCGGCACACTGCTGGGGCTCGGAACGTTCACCACCTACAACTGGGTGACCCAGAACGACGATAGCCGCGAGTACCTGCGCTACCCCGAGTCGATGGGGGCGGTGTTCGCGGGCAAACGCCGGGCCTTTCTGGTGCTCTCGCTGCCGGTCGGACTGGTCTATCTCGCACTCGCCGGCGTGCTCTTTCCCGGAATCGAGCTACTGCTCGGGGTGGTGGTCTTCCCGCTGCTGTCGCTGTACGTGTTCGGGCTCACGGCCTACCTGACCGGCCTGTCACCGAACGAGTTGCTGTTCAACACGCCGCTGTTTGCAATCTACAGTGCTGGCCTGATGTTCGTGGCCATCCCGCTGCTGATCTCGGCACTGGCGTTCGACGAGTGGCCGCTGATTGCGGCCGGTCTCTCCCTCGGACTCGCCGTCGTCGCTGGACTGGTCGGTTTCGTGCTCGCGCGTCGCACCGGTCCGCGCTGGCACGAGCGCCTGCGCGCGGAGGCCTGACCGCTGGAGATTGACCGCTCACTCTCGGACCCTCCGTTTGTTGTCAAACCATCAGCTACTTATCGTTGGCTACACAACCAACGAGGTGGCAGATGGAGCCGGCAGCCGACGACCTCGACGGGTACGAGAACGCCACAGTGTACGAGGACGGTACTGTCGTCCGCATATCGGTTCGCCGTACGGACAGCGACACGTACCCGTCGGGGTGGCGATACACGTTCCACTACGGAGCATTGAGTCCAGGTCCCGAGACCCTCGACGATGGTACAATTCGCCGATACGACAACGCCCACGAGACGACGAAAGGCCACGAACGTCACGTCGCACCCGACCCGGAGCCCACAATCATCGAGTTTCCCGGCATCGAGGAACTCTACGACCGGTTCTGGGACGAGATTCCGAAATCGCAGTTCGGTCCATCCAGCAATCCAGGTGACACAGATGAATAACGAGAACGTACTGGTAATCACGGTCGACAGCGAGCCCAGTCCCTACGCGGAGGGACTCGAAGCGATTCAGCAACTCAAGAAGGGAAAGACCGTCGACGAGCCTGCAGTCGTCCGATTCCCGAACGAGTCACAGTTGACCGACGTGTTCAACGAGCGCACGTACACACTCCTGCGCGTCATCCGGGACGAGGAACCGGCGAGCATCCGCGAGACTGCCCGGCTAGTCGGTCGAGACAAGAAGAACGTCCACGAGGAACTGACCACGCTTGAAGCTCTGGGCGTCATTCGGTTCGAGGAAGACGGCCGCGCGAAGAGGCCCGTGTTCCCCTACACGGAACTCGTGGTTACACCGCTCGCCGGTACCGACGGCGACGGAACACCAGCAACACCGTGAGCATCGGACGCTGACTGTGCACGT
>JAQCNG010000050.1 GCA_028275145.1 Halovenus sp.
CAACAGCCTCTTTACCAGTCACTAGCACAACACAACACGCGAAAATCGAGGTGAATATAGATGGGACTGTTTGATCGGGTCGAACTCCCGGCCACGCTCTCGCTACCGGGACTCGAGGACGATCCCTCGACGATCGAGTGGCAGACGAAATCGATCGGTCGGCCGCTGATGCGACGATTCCGTCTCACCGAGGACGGGCGACTCCTCCAAGAGGAAACCCACAGCGAGCCCGCTCCCGAGGCGGAACGCCCTCACCGGGGGACCGACAAGCCGGAGGAGTTCACAGCAGTTGGGTCTACCCAGGTTGTCCACGACGACTGGACGGAGCGGCGCTACCACGGCATCGTCGAGTTCCACGCCCCCCTTGATGAGGAGGTCGCCAGATACGAGGCCAGGTTCGCCGACGGCCGACTCACTGCCCTCCGGGATGTCACCGGAGAGGACACAGGGGAGTGGCTCCCCGCTGCGGACCTCCTCCCCGACGGGGATACCCGACTTACCGCTCCCGAAGTCAGACGACTTGAGGAACTACTCGACGCGCTTGATGCTGAACTGGATGCCATCGAGGACAACGATGACCGGACCCGAGCAACCCGCGACTCGCTCCACCGCGTCCGGGCATATCTAAATCGTCGAGAAACGAGGGGACAATGACCTACCGCCGCACGGCGTCCATCCCGCTTCCCGATCATCCAGAGTACGGACTCAGTCGGTCCACGGTCCCGACGACCGACACCCAGCACGAGGAGCGATACCTCCAGATGATTCACCTGCCCGACGAGCGGGGCCGCATCGACGACGAGACGGGCGCGGCTCGCATGGGTCGTGGGGTGTACGAACTCACCGTTCGCGAGCCACGAGAACTCACAGATCATGACGGGACGCCCAAACCCGTGAGCCCTATCCTCCAGCGCCACGGCCCCTACAGTCGAGCGAGCGCTCTCGCGCGTGCTGTCGAACTTGCCGAGGCTCTGGACCTACCGATATATACAGAGGTAGCACGTCTACGCCCCGACAACTGGACCGACTCGGCAGATTGGGTGACCTGTCCACACTGCAACACCAGCGAAATCGCCCTCGTCACGAACCTTGACGACGCAGCCCTCACGCTCCGCTGTCGAGGCTGTGACGCCACGGTAACCAACACCGAACGCGAAGAACTGTTCAACGAGTGGCTCCACTGCCCCAGTTGTGGGAGTGGTGACGTTGACATCAGACTCAGCGCCCCGGGAAGCGGCGTCTGGTGGTCCTGTGACGACTGCTTGTACGACACGACGCCGGCCCCGGTCGATGTAAGCTACTCCAACACCAGACGCCAGGACCAGTGAGCTTTCGCATGGGGCTCTCGTCTTTGCTCCTCCAGACGTCGATCATCCCGGGTCGTCGTGGCCTCTGGGAACACCGTTCAATATCTTGTTTCAGCGAGAGAATCCCGCCGTTCAGTGCGCGGAGGATGTCACACATGACCGAGTCAACTATCCCGCCCTACTTCGCTCACCCTGACGGGTCCGCTCGTGGAGGGTGGGGCTTGTCGATGAACTCGGCCTCGAACCCATCCGGGTGGGCGGTGACTCCACCGCTCGGCGTCACAGTTCCAGACTTCAGGGCGAGCTGACTGTTGCCCGTCCGCCGAGACGACTGTTGGCACAGACTGTCACTCTGCTCCGAGTTGTTCGTAAAACGTCCTTGGTTCGAGGATCTCGATACCACGGAACGTACCCAGACCGAGGAGGTGCCGGTCACCAGAGACGAGATAATCGACGTCACCAGCAACAGCAGCTTCCAGAAACTTGTCATCGTCAGGATCGGCCTCGACAGCAGTGATCTGTTCATCCGGATTGACGAACTCCGCAAAGTAGCGGATCGTTTCGACCTCCTGTTGGACTTCGTCTTCGTCCATGTCGAACCGCTCGGGGCATTTGAGGAGTGTCTCACGAAACTCGGTCAGTGTCGCGACGGAGACAATGATCTGATACTCACCCTCTAATCCCTTGACAACGACCTCGTGTGGGACGCCGGTCGCAATAACGGTGGAAATGAGTGCGTTCGTATCGAGAACCGCCTTCATCCATCGGAGCCTCGCGCCTCGTGGACCAACTCATTGACCTCCTCCATCGAGAGATCCACCCTCTCGGCTCGCTTCTCGACCCGCCGTTGGAACTCTTCGACCGACGGCAGGTCGAGTTTCTTCAAGACGAGTCCGTAGTCAGTCGGCACGATCATCAATTTCGTCCCCTGTTCGAGCCCGAACTGCTCGCGCAACCGGCTCGGGATCGTGATCTGTCCCTTCGACGTCACGGTAATTATTTTCGGATCGTCGACACTCATCGGGTACTCGTGTGTAAGAATTCCTTACGCAACGTCTTGAATCACCGGTCGCCAGTTCGAACTTCGCGTTCAGTACCCGGCGTCTCCCCGTGCCCGATGCGGACCCGGCCCGATGGGTTTATGCGCCGGACGGAGATGTGACCCAATATGACCGACAGCCAGCGGGTCGCCGCCCTCTTGGACGAACGGCCGGACTTGGCGGACCCGCTGGCAGCAATCCTCGAAGTCGACGCCGACCACGACACCTGGACCTTCGCGGATATCCCCGTCGAATCCGGCCCCTTTGGCGAACTCGTCGGCCGTGGGGTCGTCGAGAAGATAGATGGGGAGTACCGACTGGCCGACCCCGGGGCCGTCCGGGCGGCCCTCGACGCCGACGGAGCCACGGACGCGACCGACGCGGGCGACGCTGCCACCGAGCACAATGAGGACGGGACCGGAACGCCACCCCTCGATACCCCGACGGTCGACCTCTCGCTGCCGACCCTTGCTGTCAACCGCCGCCTCGTCCTCGCAATCGGCGGTGTCCTCCTCTTTCTCGCGCTGACACGGACCGTCTTTGCGTTCCCTGCGGTCTTTCGTGACCAGGTGGTGCTTTCGGGCAACGACCCCTACTACTACCGCTACTGGGTCGAGCAACTGCTTGCGGGGGGTGGTGACCTCTCACCGTCGACGCTGCCCGGGGCGGTCGCGAAAGGCGAGCC
>JAQCNG010000051.1 GCA_028275145.1 Halovenus sp.
GGCGCTGGACCCCGCCGGTCGGGTGCAGGACCTGGGCTTTGTCGACAGCAGTCACCTCCGTGCGCTGTTCCGGGAGTGTCGACTGCTGGTCTACCCCTCGGAGTTCGAGGGTGGTGGCCTGCCAGTCATCGAGGGCTGGCAGTTCGACACGCCGGTGGTCTGTTCGGACATCCCGCCGCTGCGCGAGAAGGGCGGCGACGCCGCCGCCTACTTCGACCCGTCCTCGGCCAGCGACATCGGTGAGACAGTCTACGAGGCCTGGACCGACCCGACGCTCCGGGCGAAACTGGTCGAACGGGGACGAAAGCGCCGGGACCTGTTCACGTGGGAACGGACGGCGCGTGCGTATCACGCGCTCTACCGGAAGGCCGCCGGTCGGGAACTGTCCGACGGGGACGAGGGCGCCCTGGCGTATCCTCCCGGGTAGTTCTGGTGCCCCGGCAGTGGCGGTCGGTGTCCGTAACCAGGCCCCCAGCAGTCGCTGGAGTTAAACCGACGAACCGCGACAGAGTTACGTGATGAGTCTGCGCGTCGGCCTGGTCGCCCCCGTAGAGCCACAGGGCAGGTCCTCGGGCGTAGGTCGGTATATCGTGAGTCTGACCGGGGCACTCGCCGCGCTGGGGGCCGACCCCGACTGCACGCTCCCGGAACTGGAGTTCGTCGTCGTCACGTCGCCGAGAAACGGCGGGTGGATGAGCCCGACCGTCCGCGACCGGATGACCGTCGTCACGGAGACGCACCCGTCGGACTCGTTTTTCGAGGAACTCGACCTCGATGTCGTCCACGTGCTCGTCCCGAGACACGTTCCGACGGACCGGCCGACGCTGTTCAATCCGTACGACCTCCGCCACGTCTTCCACCCGGAACTGTTCAGGGACAACCTCGTCCGGCGCTGGGAGCGGAACATTCCGGCCGGCTGTCGGCAGGCGACAATCGTCGACACGCCCTCGCAGGCGACGAAAGACGCCATCGTCGAGCAGTACGGCATCGACCCGGAGCGGGTGCAACCGCTGCCGCTCGGGCCGTCGATCACTCCCGAATCGGGCGACGACGCGCTGCTCGACGAGGTCACCGCCCGCTACGACGTTCCCGAGTCGTTCGCGCTCTTTCCGGCGACGACGTGGCCACACAAGAACCACCGGCGACTGGTCGATGCGCTGGCTCACATCAGGGAAACATGCGACGAGACTATTCCGCTCGTCTGCACCGGAAACCGTGAGACGCCGTGGGTGGACCCCGAGCACGCTATCGAGGACCTGGGCGCAAACGAGGGGGTCCGCGACCTGGGCTACATCGACGCCTCACACCTGCGGGCGCTGTATCATCTGAGCGACCTGCTGGTGTACCCGTCGCTGTACGAGGGTGGTGGCCTGCCCGTGATCGAGGGCTGGGCGTTCGACACGCCGGTGGTCTGTTCGGACATCCCCCCGCTGCGGGAGACGGGCGGCGACGCCGTCGCCTACGTCGACCCGACCTCTGTCGAGGATATCGGCGACACTATCCACGAGGTCTGGACAGACCGTTCGCGCCGGGACCGACTGGTCGAGCGGGCACGCGACAGGCGCGAGCGGTTCACCTGGCAGCGGACAGCGCGCATGTATCACGCGCTCTACCGGAAGGCGGCCGGCCGGGAACTGTCGACGGCCGACCGGGCCGCCCTCCAGTATCCCGACGACGGCGAGCAGACTGGGTGACTCCTCGATACTGTCGTCTCGCTCGAAACGTACCGTGAGTATAAGTATTCCGGCGGTGTAAGGCGCGCATGACGGTGAGAGTTGGGCTGTTTGCGCCGTTGAACGATGTGGCTGCCGCAACCGGCACCGGGCAGTACACGAAGAACCTGCTGTCGGCACTGGCGGACCTGCAGACCGAGGAGGGCGATTCGCTGCCGGAACTCGAGTACGTGGTTATGACGAGTGACACGGCCGCAGACTGGGTCCCCCCGACCATCCGTGACCGGATGACCATCGAAGAGTGTCGCCTGGCCAGTCGTGGCGTGGGGTTCGAGAGCACGTTCGACGACCTCGGGATAGATGTCGTCCACTTTCTCGTTCCGGTGTTCTTCCGAACAGAGAGAGCCACCGTGTTCAATCCGTACGACATGCGACATCTGCGGTATCCCGAGCACCTGACGGCACAGGAACTCGACCGTCGGCGCAGGTTCTATCCGACCGGGTGTGAACAGGCAACAATCGTCGATACGCTCTCGATGGCAGTAAAGGACCAACTCGTCGAGGCCTACGACGCCGACCCCGGGACGGTGTACCCGGTTCCGATGGGTCCTGCGCTCTCACCGGGCGACAGAGAGGCAAAGACCGTCGACGCAACCGACAGTCTGCCCGACTCGTTCGCGCTCTTTCCGGCGAACCTGTGGCCACACAAGAACCACGAACGACTGGTCGACGCCATCCAGCGCATCGAGGACCGCCACGGCGAGCGCGTCCATCTCGTCTGTACCGGGATGCGCGACACGCCTGAAGTGTCGGTCGAGTACCGCGTCGAAGCGGTTCCAGAGGCGCCGCAGGTGCTCGACCTCGGCTTCGTCGACGCTGCGGACCTCCGCGCGCTGTACCGGGGGAGTCGTATGCTGGTGTACCCGACGCTGCACGAGGGTGGCGGTCTGCCGGTACTCGAAGCGTGGCAGTTCGATACGCCGGTGGTCTGCTCGGACATCCCGGTCCTGCGCGAGAAGGGCGGCGATGCGGCGGTGTATCTCGACCCGACGTCGGTCCCGGAGATGGCCGACACTATCTATCAGCTCTGGACGGACGCGGCACATCGAGAGGAACTGGTCGAACGGGGACGCGACCGCCGCGACCTGTTCACCTGGCGGCGGACGGCCAGAACCTACCACGCACTCTACCGGAAGGCCGCCGGGCGAGAACTCGGTGCGGCCGACGCCGAAGCACTCACCTACCCCCACGAGCCCTGAGAGTCCGGGGCCGGCCGGAGAGACGGCCAGCGCGTCACGCCGACTGCTTCTGTCCGCGAAGGTGCAGATACCCGTCGCCGCGTTCCAGTTCCGTCTCGAACCCGAGTCGCTCGATATCGCCTACGAGTTCGTCGACGGTCGAACCGTACGCCGCCAACGAGCGCGGCGAGTAGTCGTGTGGTGTCGTGCTCTCCTCCTCGGCCGGTGGGTGTATCTCACAGACGAGCAGGCGACACTCGTCGCTGGCGAGCGTCTCGCTCAGGCCGTCGACGACGAGCGGTTCGGCCCCCTCGACGTCGATTTTCACGACGTTCGGCTGGGGGACCTCTCCCGCGTCGACGAGACTGTCGCCCGGTCGTGTCTCGACGGAGAACCTCGTGACTTTCTCCTCGGCATCGGGCATGGGTGGCGCCGTCGCACTGCTCTCCGAACTGGACGAGCGTCGTGCCCGCATCGCCGCAATCTGCTGGACGTGATACTCGAGCGATGGGGACTCGAACTCCTCGACCCCTGTCGTGTCACTGAGGGCCACGTCGCGGATATCGACGTCCGACAGCCCGTTCAGTTCCACGGTCCGTTCGAGCGCCTCGAGATTGCGTGGATACGGCTCGAACGCCACGACGGACCCCTCCGTCAGTTTCTGGCCGGCGAATCCGGTGTAGAGCCCGTACATCGCACCCACATCGAAGAACACGTCGTCCGGATTCAGCCCGGAGAGGATGAACTCGAGGCTCCCCCGCTCGGCGGTGTACAGGTCGTGAGTGAAGACCGACTCGACGACAGGCTGTGGGACTATCGACGTATCGAAATCGACGGTTTCGCCACAGAATGAAAACGTATCACTGTCTACCATATTCGGGAGTTTCCGGCCACTCACTTAACAATTCCGTCGGACCCGGCGTGCAGGCCGCTACAGGACGATGCCGCCGGAGTCTCGCCGTGCTGGAGAGCGCGTGTTCCGGTTCAGGGGTGTCGCAACTGTTCGGACCATACGACCCGAGTTTTTTTGAGGGCTACCACCGGTGTTGTACCATGGAGTTTCAGTCGCAGTTGGCCGAACGCCCGGTGTTCGTGACCGGCGCTGACGGCTTCGTCGGTTCTCATCTCGTCGACGTGCTCGTCGACCACGGGGCAACGGTTCACGCGCTCGTCCGCGCGACATCGAGAGCGGGACTGACGAACATCGACGCGCGCGACGACGCTCTCACGGTCCACCGTGGCGACCTCGGGGACAGCCACTCGGTCCGGTCGGCACTCACGTCGCTCGCGGGACACAGCGACGTGCTCGTCTTTCATCTCGGTGCGCAGGCCCACGTTGGCGAGTCGTGGACCCGCCCGGCCGAGACGGTCGGGACGAACGTCCTCGGGACCGTGCACCTCCTCGAGGCGCTCGTCGACCTCGATATCGACGTGTCGATGCTGGACACCGCCGGAACAAGCGAGGAGTACGGGAACGTCGACGCTGCCCGGCGCGACCAGTACGAGTTCGACGACAAGGGTCGTGTCCTCCTCAACGAGCGGACGCCGCTCAACCCCACCTCGGTGTACGCCACCTCGAAAGTCGCCGCTGACTGCCTGACGATGAACTACCACGACGCCTACGGGGTTCCGGCGGTGACGACACGGATGTTCAACAACTACGGCCCCAGACAGAGCCCGCGGTTCATCACCGGGACTGTCATCACGCAGGCACTCGACCGCGACGTCGTCGAACTCGGGAATCTCGAACCCCATCGCGACATGTGTTACGTCGCAGACGGTGTCCGCGGTCATCTCCACGCGGCACTCGGCGGGCGGGCCGGCGAGCGGTACGTCTTCGGGTCTGGGGAGAGCCTCTCGATGCGCGAGTGGGCGGAGACGATTCTGGCGGTCGGCACGTCCGGGGGGTACTGGACACGCCCGGAGATAGAACAGATCGAGGAGCGGTTCCGGCCGGGTGACAGCGATGTCGAGGAACTCTGTGCCGAGTCCCGGAAACTCACCGAGGCGACCGGGTGGACGCCGGAGGTTGGCCACGAGGCAGGACTCGAACGGACGATACGGTGGTTCGCGGAGAACCGGTCCCGCTGGGAGGGTCGGGTCGACTGGCGATGACCGGCGGGTTCTGGGCTGGCCGGACGGTCATGGTGACCGGCGGCGCGGGGTTCTTGGGGAGCCACCTCGTCGAGGAACTCCACGAGCGGTCGGACGACGTCGAGGTGTTTGTTCCCCGGAGCGAGGAGTACGACCTCCGGCGGGAGTCGGCTGTCCGGCGTGCGTTCGCGGACTCGGGTGCGGACGTGCTCGTCCACCTCGCCGCGACCGTCGAGGGGGTCGGCGGACTCGAAGCCCGTCCCGGCGAACAGTTCTACGACAACGCGATGATGGGGATACGGCTCCTCGAAGGGGCACGACGGGCTGGCGTCGACGCGGCGACTGTCGCCGGGACTGCCCTCTCGTATCCGGCGGGAGCGTCGGTGCCGTACCACGAGTCGGAGCTGTTCGACGGCTACCCCGAGGAGGCCGGTGCCCCCTACGGCGTCGCCAAGCGGGCGCTGGTGGCCCAGGCCCGGGCGTACCGGCGACAGTGGGGGTTCGACAGCAGCCACGCCGTCCTGACGAACCTCTACGGGCCGCGGGACGATTTCGACCCGGAGACTGCCGGTGTCGTCCCCGCGAACATCCGGAAGTGCATCCGCGCCCGCGACCGTGGGGAGCCATCGATAACGGCCTGGGGGTCGGGCGCGCCGACCCGGGATTTCCTCTACGTGCGGGACGCCGCCCGCGGGATTCTCGACGTGACAGCGGCCGAGGAGTGTGGTCTGCCGGTGAATCTCGGGAGCGGAACCGAGACGAGTATCCGGGACCTCCTGGAACAGGTCGCCACCGAGACGGGATTCGAGGGGGCCGTCGAGTGGGACACCGCGAAACCAGAGGGACAGGACAGACAGCGAGTCGACATCTCGCGTGCCGCGGACCGCTTCGGGTGGCAGCCCGAGACCAATCTCGCGGCAGGCCTCCGCCGCACTGTCGAGTGGTACGAGCGCGAGCAGAGTCGGTAGACAGTCCGGACGAGAGCACCGTCGACAGTCCGGGAGAGTGAGAGAACGGGTCGTCGGCACAGGCCGCCCGGTCGAATCATTTATTCGCAGGCGTTCCTTGGCAACAGATAGAGCCATCGGTTCGCCGCCGGACGACGGCAGCGGGCCAGACTCCAAACCCATGTACGAACACGATGTCATCGTGGTCGGCGCGGGCGGCGCCGGCCTCAGGGCCGCAATCGCAGCGCACGAGGAGGGAGCGGATGTCGCCCTCGTCAGCAAACTCCACCCGGTGCGGTCCCACACCGGGGCCGCCGAGGGTGGCATCAACGCCGCGCTCCACCCCGAGGACTCCTGGGACCTGCACGCCTACGACACGATGAAGGGGTCTGACTATCTCGGGGATGCGCCCGCAATCGACGCGTTCGCCAAGACCGCCCCCGAGGAGGTCATCCAGCTCGAACACTGGGGGATGCCCTTCTCCCGCGAGGACGACGGCACCGTCTCACAGCGCCCCTTTGGCGGGCTCTCACATCCCCGGACCACCTACGCCGGGGCCGAGACCGGTCACCACCTCCTGCACACGATGTACGAGCAGGTCGTCAAGCGGGGTATCGAGGTGTACGACGAGTGGTTCGTCACGCGACTCGCGGCCACGGACGAGGCCAGTCCTGGCGACCGGAGCTGTCAGGGTGTCGTCGGCTACGAGATCGCGACCGGCGAACTGTCGGGCTTCTACGCACGCGAGGGTGTCATCCTCGCCACCGGCGGTCTCGGCGAGGCGTTCGACCACACCACGAACGCAATCGCGTGTACGGGCGACGGCCAGGCGATGGCGTTCCGCGCGGGTGCGCCGATGGAGGACATGGAGTTCGTCCAGTTCCACCCCACCACGCTCCCCTCGACGGGTGTGCTCATCTCCGAGGGTGTCCGCGGCGAGGGCGGCATCCTCTACAACGACGAGGGCGAGCGGTTCATGTTCGAGCACGGCTACGCCAACAACGAGGGCGAACTGGCCTCCCGTGACGTGGTCTCCCGCGCGGAGTTGACCCAGATAAACGAGGGCAAAGGCATCGACGACGAGCACGTCGACCTCGACATGCGCCACCTCGGTGAGGAGCGCATCCTCGACCGTCTGGAGAACATCCTCCACCTCGCGGAGGACTTCGAGGGGGTAGACGGTCTGGACGAACCGATGCCGGTCAAGCCCGGCCAGCACTACCAGATGGGCGGTATCGAGGTCGACGAGTGGGGTCACACCGCGCTCGACGGACTGTACGCGGTCGGGGAATGTGCCTGTTACAGCCTCCACGGCTCGAACCGTCTCGGCGGGAACGCGCTGCCGGAACTGCTCGTGTTCGGGGGCCGTGCCGGTCGCCACGCCGCCGGCGCGGTCGAGGAGTCCCCGGACATCCCGACCGGCCCCGGTGCGAAAAGCGAGGACGGCAGCGTCGACGTGAGCGTCGACCTGGGTGGCATCGGCACCGACGGGCCGGTTGTCGCGGACGGTGGTGCACTCGCCACCCCGAAGGAGGTGCTCGAGCGCGCACTCGAGTACGAGCGCGAGCGGGTCGACACCCTGCTCGAACGGGACGGCATCAACCACGCCGACGTGCGCGAGCAGGTCCAGAAGACGATGACCGAGAACGTGAACGTGTTCCGCGAGGAGTCCAACCTCAAGCAGGCGCTGCG
>JAQCNG010000056.1 GCA_028275145.1 Halovenus sp.
TCCCGGACGCTCCGGCGGGAACTGCGCAGACTCGCCCGCGAGGAGGGGCTCACAATCGTCGTCAGCAGTCACGACATGGCCGTCGTCGAGGACATCTGTGACCGTGTCGTGATGATCGCCGACGGCGAACTCGTGGCCGACGACACCGTCTCGGCACTGCTGTCCGGGGCCGACCACGACTCGGTCAGGGTCACCAGCGCCGACATCGACGGCAGCGTCGTGACGAGACTCCGGCGGCGGTTCGAGGTCAGACAGGTGGAGTCCCGCGACGGACACACGAGCATCGAGGTGGACGCCGCCGGCGAGGAGCTGTACGACCTGATGGACACCCTCCGGGAGGCGGGCGTCACGGTGGAGGACCTGCGCACGGTGCAACCGGAACTCGAGGAGGTGTTCGTCGACCTGACGGGGATGGAGACCGGCGGTGTCGACGGCCGGAGGGGTGTGCGGTGAGCCAGGACCCCGACGCGACCACGACCGGGAGTGGGGAGTCCACACCCGGCGACAGTGGGTCGGGCGAACCCGCGACGGCCGAGCCACGACCCGCCACCTACTACCACCTCGCGCGTGCGGTGCTCTACCGGGAGTATCTCATCTTTGTTCGCTACCCCGCGAACGCGATTGGCGGTATCGTCATCTCGCTGTTTTTCTTCGGCCTGTTGTTCTACGGCGGGCGACTGCTGGCCGGGCAGGCACTGAGCGACTCCATCGAGGGCATCATCGTGGGGTACTTTCTCTGGACGCTGTCGGTGGGCGCGTACTCCTCGGTGTCGAACGACATCGGCAGCGAGGTGCAGTGGGGCACACTCGAACGGCACATCACCACCCCCTTTGGCTTCGCGCCGGTCGCACTGCTGAAAGGCGTCGCGAAGGTGGTCCGGACGTTTCTGACCAGCGCAATCGTGCTCGCGGTGATGCTGGTGCTGACCGGGACACGGCTCAGTCTCGACCCGGTCACGGTGGTGGTCGTCGCCAGTCTGGCGATAACGTCGGTGCTCGGACTCGGGTTCGCCGCCGGCGGTGTGACCGTCCTATACAAACAGATCGGCAACTGGCTGAACCTGCTGCAGTTTGGCTTCATCGTGTTGATATCGGCACCGGTGTTCGAGCTGCCCTGGACCCGGGTGCTCCCGCTGGCCCACGGGAGCGCCATGCTCCAGCGGGCGATGGTCGACGGCGTTCGTCTCTGGGAGTTCGGTCTGTTCGACCTCGGCCTGCTCGTGGCCGTCGCTGGTGGCTATCTCGCCGGCGGCTACGTCGTGTTCTACTACGCGACACGACGGGCGCGGCGACTCGGCGTGCTGGGTGACTACTGACGGCCTCGCTGGCGTGTCGTGCGATTGCTGGCCCGGAAACGGACCCCGGCATTTATACCGCACTCGTTCATCCGTCCGGACAGGAATGCCAGCAATCGAGACAGAGCAGTTGACGAAGCGGTACGGGGACGTCGTCGCGGTGGAGAGCCTCTCGCTCACCGTCGAGGAGGGCGAGGTGTACGGCTTTCTGGGGCCGAACGGGGCCGGCAAGACGACGACAATCAACCTGTTGCTCGGACTCGTTCACCGCACGAGTGGGCAGGCGGAGGTGCTGGGTCACCAGGTGGGCGAGGAGATACGCGACGTGCGGAACAGAATCGGCGTGTTGCCGGCCCACTCGGAGCTGTACGACCGGCTCACCGCCCGCAAGCATCTGGAGTTCGTCACCGGTGTCAAGGAGGCCGACGACGACCCGGACGCCATGCTGGAGCGGGTCGGGATTCCCGAGGCGGCCGACCGGGCAGCGGGTGAGTTCTCCACCGGGATGGCACAGCGGCTCAAACTGGCGATGGCGCTGGTCGGCCAGCCGGACCTGCTCGTGCTCGACGAGCCGACGACCGGGCTGGACCCGAACGGTGCCCGGCAGATGCGCCAGATAATCCTCGAGGAAAACGAGCGCGGCGCGACGGTCTTTTTCTCGAGTCACATAATGGAGCAGGTCGAGGCGGTCTGTGACCGGGTCGGTGTGCTCAACCAGGGTACGATGGTCGCCGAGGACACCGTCGACGGGCTCCGGGACACGGCGGTCGGCGGCCCACAGCTGTCGGTCGAACTCGGGAGCAAGGTGGACGACGCCGCCGAGGCCATCCAGGTGCTCAACGGCGTCACCTCCGTCTCCGTCGAGGGCAACACCGTCAGCGCGACACTCGCCGAGCCGGGCGTGAAAGGTCCCGCGATGAACGCCGTTGCCTCGTCGGGAGCGCGCATCGTCGACTTCGAGTTCAGCGAGGAGAGCCTGGAGGACGTGTTCGCCACGCTCACCGGAGAGGCCCAGGAGGTGACCGCCTGATGTACTGGACCAACGTCGCACAGAAGGACTTTGCCGATGCCGTCCGGTCGAAGATGTTCTGGGCGCTATCGGGTCTGATGCTCCTGCTGGCGTACATCGGACTGTACATCCCCGAGGCCGTCGGCGACGACCCGACCGTCAGCGACGGTATCGAGGTGCTCAGCGGTGTCATCGGCTTTCTCATCCCGATTGTCGCGCTCGTAGTCGGCTACATGTCTATCGTCGGGGAGCGCGAAACCGGGAGTATCAGGATGGTGCTCAGCCTGCCGCTGAAACGCTGGGAGGTGCTCGTCGGCAAACTCGTCGGTCGGACCGCCGTCATTGTCGTGCCCATTCTCGTCGGATTCAGTCTCGCAGTCCCGTTCGCACTGCTCGTGTACGGCAACCTGCCCGGCACCGAGTACGGCGAGTTCGTCACCGGTGTTCTCCTGATCGGGTTCACGTTCGTGGCTATCGCGGTGGGTGTCTCGGGGGCTGTCGACTCCCGCGGAAAGGCCCTGGCAGCCGTGGTCGGTATCTACGCCCTGTTCGAGTTTTTCTGGTCGCTTATTCCGCTCGGTCTGTTCTGGCTCACCAACCGCGAACTGCCGGAGGGAGAGGGCCCCACCTGGGTAGAGGCGCTCAACGGGGCCACACCGACACAGTCTGCCGTCAGCGCCAGCGAGGGGCTCTGGAACGGCATCTCGACGAGCGAACCGCTCGTCCTGCAGGAGTGGGTTTCGGCGCTGTTGCTGCTGGCCTGGATTGCGGTCCCGCTTTTGCTCGGCTATCTGCGGTTCGACCGGGCGGACATCAGCTAGCTCATCCCGATTCGGACGCGCCGGCCGTGTCGGCGGAGCGCTCGTCGGAGGCCAGCGCGGTGCGGAGCCTGACCAGCGCGACAGCCACCAGCGCGCCCAGACTGGCGGTGACGGCCACCGTGGCCGGGGTGACTGTCGACCCGTCGACGCCCGCGGCGAACGCGACTGTCTCCGGAAGCGCCGAGAGCGCCGGGACCGAGACGAGTCCGACCGGCCCGGCCGCCAGTGCGACGACCGCACTGAGCGGTGCGGCGACGAGGACGGACTCCCAGAGACTCGGCCGCACGCGGAGCCCCCGCTCGTAGCGTCCACGCCACAGCGCGATGCTCATCCCGACCCCGAGCAAGAGCGCCCCGGAGACGGCGGTGACCGCGAACACGCCCGACAGGAGCACGTCGAGCACCGTCGTCCAGTCCGCGTCGGGGGCATCGAACCACGGGAACGGTCCCGAGAGGTCCCCGCGCAGGGTGTCGGCGGCGTGGGCCCACGGGCGGACGCCGTTGCGCGCGCTCGCGAGCGCCAGCACGAGCGCGGCCGCCAGTCCGAGGAGTCCGCGGCGCTGGTAGCTTCGACTCGTCGCCGTCGAGAACCGGCCGTGGTCGCGGTCGGCGAGGAACCCGCCGCGGGGGAGCCGCGTCTCGGCTCTGGCGCCGCTGTAGCCCGCGTGTGCGACCCCCGCCGCGAGCGCCACCAGGTAGAGTCGGCCAGCCGTCGCCCCGGGGACCGACACATCGACCCCGGCGGCGTCGAGCACCGCCGGCAGAACAGCGAGCACCGCGGCGACCAGCGCCACGCTCCCGACGACAGCGACCACGCGTGTTCGCCACGAGCGCCCCCAGCGGGCGGCGACGTACCCGAGCGACCGGCTCCCCGGCTGTTCGTCGTCTGTCACGAGCCGGTAGATGTCACCCGCCGCGGGTGGCCCGTCCTCCCCGTCCCCGGAGTCAGACCCGGCCGCCTCGCGCCCGGGGACACCGCCGAAGGCCTCCCCGGCGTCGGTCACCACCGGGTCACCACGCCGGTGGGCCTCACCGCGGGCCGACCGCTGGACCTGCCCGGGGTCGTCGCCTCGCCCCCCGGGTCCGGGTCGTGGCTCCGGTTCGCCCGCCCCCGGTCCGTCGATATCCTCCTGCCGGAGGGGTTCACCCAGCGACGCCGACTGGCGGCGATACTCCCTGTGGCCGAGTTCGTCGTAGGCCCGCCGGCGCTCTGTGCTCGTGAGCACCTCCCGGGCGGCCAGGAGTCGCTGGAACTGTTGCTCGGCGGTCCGGTCGGGCCGGTCGCTCGCGTCCGGGTGGTGGCGCTTCGCCATGTCCCGGTACGCCCGCTCTATCTCCGCCGTCGTGGCCCCCTCGGCCACACCGAGCAGGTCGTAGTAACTCTCGAATGAAAAGGGGTCGTCGGCCTCACTGTCGCCACCGTCACCGCTCGCGCTACCGGAACCGCTGTCGTCTGAGTGGCTGGACACATCCCCGGAGCCCCCGCTGTCCGTCCCCCCGGAGTGCTCGCTGTCTGACCCACCATCCGAGCCCATCGGTACTGGCGGTGTGTTTCTCACCGTGACAGTAAAGCCTGCCGGTGGCTGGGGGTTGCACACAACGTTTATGTACGAAGACGAAGCACATACCCACAGTGACGGACACACAGGCGCTCTCGACGGGGATGGGCAACCTCGACGCCAAGTTCGTGGATGGCGGACTCCGGCCGGGGTCGGTGGTCGCAGTCGACACGCCCCCGTCGGCGCTCGGCCGTATCGTCCTCTACAATCTCCCGGCCGGCCGGCCGACGACCTACCTCTCGGTCGGCCCGTGTTCGGACGCGACAAAGGCCGCACTGCGGGAGGCCGCGGGGCTCGACCCGGCGGCCCTGACCGTCGAGCGACTCCCGAGCGCGGACCCCGCACAGGCGCTCCGTGCGCTGCTCGACGCGCTGGAACTCCCGTCCGGTGGGACGGTGCTGCTCGAACCGACGAACCTCGTGGAGGCGAACGCGAGCGACTCGCAGTACGTGACACTGCTCTCGATGCTCACAGAGCGGGTCGAGGCCGCCGGTGGAATCGCGGCGCTTCTGGCCGTACAGAGCGAGCCCTCACCCGAGCACCGCTGGCTCACGCTCCACGAGGCCGACACGGTGCTCTCGGTGCTCCACGAGGTTTCGACACGGAGTGTCCACGACCATCTGGCACTGGAGAAACTCCACCCCCGGCAGGAGCTACAGGACAACGAGGAGCGGGTCTTCCGGCTCCCGCGGTCACTGGAGATGGACATCGACACGAAAAAGAACATCTCCCCGTGAGCGCCCCGGCCGCGTCACAGCAGCAGTTCCTCGGCCCGGTCCCAGTGGGGTTCGAACTCGCGCTCGGCGCTGGCGGCGAACTCGGAGTCTTTGAGATTGATGAGCGCGAACGCCTTCTGCGGGTTCAGCGGGTGGGGCACCTCGATACACACCTCGCTATGGTCGACCAGCGTGAACGTGCTGTACACCTCGGCGCTGGTCCGCACCTGGAACGCGCGCTCGTCCTGCAGGTACGTGCGGTACCGTTGCCCGACAGTCTCGGGGAGCGTCTCGACGACCGCCGGGTGCAACAGCGTCTCGACGATGACCCCGCGGTCGAGCGCAGTCTCCAGTTCCTCGGCGATGCGCTCGCCGACCACGTCGACCTCGAACCGAGATGTGGGTGTCGCCGCGACAAAGACGATGTGCTGGTCGGCCGCCGCGAGTCGCTCGACGAGCAGGTCGATGGAGTCCTCCGGACCGAGCGCGGCTGTCCAGAACGGCTCCTCGACCGGTTCGGCGGCCTCGAGTTGCTCCGCGAGCTCACCCGCGATGTCCTCGTACTGGTTGATCTGTGTTTCGAGCGCCTCGCGCTTGCTCGAGAGCAACCGTTCGAGTGCCGTCTCCGGTTCGACCGCGGTGTACTTTTTCGGCCGACTCGCGCTCTGACTGCGCACTATCTCCTGGTCGGCCAGGCTGTTGAGCACGTCGTAGATGCGTCCCATCGGGACGTCGCTCGTCCGCGATAGCTCCTTCGCGGTGGTCGGTCCGGTCTGGAGCAGCGACCGGTACACCCGCGACTCGTACTCTGAGAGACCCAGGTCCCGGAGACTCGCCATGCCGGCACGTCGACCCGGGCGGTCATAAACTCTCTGACTGTTTGGTGTTTACAGGCGGGGGTGTCTCACACGCCGGACTGTCGGGGTCGTGTCACCGTGAATCCGTTTTTGACAATTATGTGTTACGACAGGGCGACAGCGGTTCGCTCACGGTGGGTCGTCACCCGGGCTTGCCGGCCCGTCGGCCACATCACAGGAACACGAACACCGGGTAGGAGGCGACAACCGCGAGCGAGGGGGTCAGAACCCACATCGTGGCGATGCGTTTCGCCGCTGCCGGATTGAACAGGCTCTTCTCGTCGAGGTCGACCGGACCCTCTGTGCCGACACCCGGGACGTCTGGGGTGTCATCTGGTTTCTCTGGTGGTTCTTCGTCTCTGGCGAGGTCCCCGATAGTCGGACTGACCGGTGCCTCCTCGGCGCGTGAGGTAACGAGCGCCCCCGTCGCCACCTCGAACTCCGGCCGCTCGGACGTCGGTGTCACCAGCTCCGGGAGTGACACCGCCCGACTCGCACGACCCCACCCGAGTCCGATGATGGTAGAGGTCGTACTGACAGCGAGACTCGCAGGTATCCCGAAAGTGGAGAGCACCGTGATTACGGTCCCACCGACCGTGGAGACGATCAGCGAGGCGAGAATCGGGAGCTCTGTAATCTCCTGTCCGACGGTCTCGAGCGTGCGACGGGCGATGGTGAAACTGCCCAGACCAAAGGCAAACACCGCGAGCAACACCCCCTGATTGGCGGTGAGTGAGCCACCTTCGCCGACGAGAGGGGCCACAGCGTTCGCGGCGTTCGAGGCCCCCGCCGAAAAGGCCATGTAGCAGGCGATTACGACCACAAAGAGCGACCCGACGATGTCCTGTAGAGACGCGTTCGGGTTCAGATACGGGCGCGGAACCGTCCCCGAACGGTCGAACTGAACAAAGTGGAGGTTGAACGTGGTAAAGGCGACGTAGCGGTCGAGATACGGGTAGATGTAGCGCCCGACGCCGACCCCGACAGCAAAGCAAAGCAACGGGGCGACAATCCACGCCGAGACGATAACGAACATGAGTGCCTGGTTGAGCGTCCCCGAGGCGAGGCCCAGTCCGACGATTGCCCCGACGGCTGTCATCGAGGTGGAGGCGGGAACGCCGTAGAGATTCGAGATGAGCAGTGCCCCACCGGTGAAAAACAGGACGACCACGCTCGCAACAGGCGTGAACTGGGCCGCCGGGATGATGCTGCTGCTCATCGTGTCGATGACGTTTCGGCCGACGGTCCACGCACCGAGAAAGCCGAACCCGAGAAACAGAGCCGCCGCAGTCGTCTTCCGGACGAGGCGTGAACCGACCGCCGGACCGAACGCCACGCCCGTCGACGACCCGCCGATATTGAACCCGACGAAGACTGCGACGACGATACCGACGATAGCCAGCAGTGTAACCATCTTCGCGTGTGTGCCAATCTCACGTGACTCGCCGGAATATACTTTCCGAACCAGGTCCTCCCGGCGAACTCGACAGAGACTGGTCGGTGTGTCTCACCCGTGTACCCGCGTTCGGCCTCGCCTGTATGAAGCGCGTCCAAGCGCTCTACAGCGGACAGAGCAGCGCGTCTACGGGTCGTCGTCGGTCAGGAGGCCCTCGAGTCCGGCAGGTGTCTCCGCGGGTCCCCGGACGCTCCCGTCGACAACGAGGCGTGCCTCGCCGGGTTCCGGCCCGTCGGAGCGGTCGTCGGCGCCGGGGACGACGACAGACTCGTGGTCGGCGAGTCGGAGCGCGGCGCGGTGGAGGTCACTCCCCGCGGGGGCCCCAACCTCGATTGCGCGGGGTTCGCGGAGTCGGGCGACGACCGACCCGTAGCCGGCCACCTCGACGCCCATGCGGTCGCTCGCGCCGGCGAAGGTGGCCATCGCCCGGCGGGCGGCGGTCTGGTAGCGCCGCTCGCCGCTCAGAAGCGCCAGGTCGAGCAGCGCGTCGGCGGCCTCGATTGCCGTGTCCAGCGGGTACAGCGGTTCGGTGACCAGACCGGCACCACCGGGGGGGCCGTCACGGAGCGCACCCGCGTCGGTCTGGAGTGTGTCGACCGTCCAGTCGGCCACCGCCGTCGCCGGCCCCGGCTCCCCGAGCACCGCCCAGGAGGTGGTGAGACCGGTCAGCAGGCGGGCCTGGTCGAGCAACAGTCCGGACGGGGCGTCCTCCGACCCCGCCGTGTCGCCGTCGGGGGCGCAGTAGTGCGTGACACGGCCGTCGTCGACGAGATGCTCGCAGACAAACTCCCGGGCACGGCGGGCGTACCGGGTGGCCCGTTCGTCGTCGGTGTAGGCCACGACACGGAGCAGGGCGTCGACCGCGAGGCCGTTGCGGTCCGCGAACACCGTCCGGTCGACCGCCGGCGGGTCGGTCTCCTCGCGCTCGGTGGGTTCGAGTCGAAAGTACGACTCCGCGCCGCCCTGGCTGGCACCGAACGCCTCGCCGGTCCACAGCGTGGTGGTCAGACACTCCACACCGGCCTCGGCGGCCTCCCGGTAGGAGTGCTCGCCGGTGTAGCGGTGGGCGTGTGCGAACGCCCGCACGAGCGCGGCGTTCTCGTCTGTGAGTTTCTCCCGGCGCGCCCCCCGCCAGTTGCGGTTCCGGGCGAAGCGGTAGAACCCCCCGTCGTAGGTGTCGAGCAGGTGTGTGTGGACCGCCTCCAGCGTCCGGACCGCCTGGTCGCGGGCCCGCACCAGCGCGAACTCGACGGTCCGGGGGAGCGGGAACTTCACGTCACCCCCCCAGCCACCGAACTCCTCGTCGTAGGCTCCGAGCAGTTGCTCGACCAGTTGCTCCTCGATGCGGGCGTCGAGGGCACCACCCGGGGGTGACCCCTCACGGAGCGCCCGCGGAACCGACCCCGCCCGCTCGCCCCGGCTGTCCCAGGCCTCCCGGACGCTGTCGAGGATGCCGCGGAACCCCTCGACCCCGAGAAGCGTCGCGCCGGCGATGACCTCCCCGTCGGGTGTGAGAAACACCGTCGAGGGGAACCCGCCCATGTTGTACCGCTCGCGGACGCGGGGCCGCCGGTCGGCGTCGACCCGCACCGGAACGAACCCGTCGTTGACGTGTGCCGCGATGCGTGGCTCTGCGTAGGTGGTCTCGTCCATCTCTTCGCACTCCTCGGACCAGGGGGTCACGAGCGAGAGCAACACGGGATTGCCGGTCCGGCCGGCGAGGTCGAACGCCGCCTCGCCCCACTCGCGCCACTCGACGTGTGTCCGCGCAGGGTCGCCGTCCATGTCCAACGTTGGACGTCGTCGGGTAAAACCGTTCCACTCGCCGGCGGAGCGGCAACGGCAGGCCTACAGGATATCTCCGGCAGTCCGGACGCGGACGCTCGTGGGTTGTTTGACCAGGTCCCCGGTCGTGGCCCCGACGACCTGGCCGACGCCGCGCTGGGCCGCGATGTCGAGTATCCGCTGGGTCACGGTTCCGTCGAGAACGGCCGTACGGGGCGGGGGTTCGCTGTCGGCAATGCGCTCGAACGCCGCCGAGACGTCGGCGTCCGCGAGCGTCGTCAGGTCACCGTCGAGGAGACGCACCTGCCCGGTGTCGCCCGCGACGACCGCCTCCACGTGGCCGGCGAGGGTCTGTGGCTCCCGGTCGGTGCGCTCGCCGGCCGCCGTTCCGTCGTCGTTTGTTTGTTCGTCTGTCGCCGAGCCGGCAGCGGTCGATGCCCCCTGCTCGTCGTCGGTTGTGTCACTGCCTGCGGGACGGGCGCTGTCGGCCCCGGCGGCGGCGGTCACCCCGGCGTCGGCCGGGTCGTCGGTCACCGGGTGGGTTGACTGCTGTGCGTCGTCCGGCACCGCGCCGCCGTCGGTCGACTCGGTGGCGGCCACCGTCCCGCCCTCGGTCGGGGCGAACGCCTCCCGCGGTGTCGTCCCCTCGGTGACCTGCTCGTAGGAGAGTTTCCGCTCCAGGCCGCTCCGGACCTCGCCGCGCTCGAGACTCTCGACGGACTTGCCGTCGGGCGCAAACGCCACGTAGTCGATATCGCCGACCTGGTCGAGTTCCTCCATAATGAGGTCACCGCCGCGGTCACCGTCCAGAAACGCCGTCGTCGTGCGCTCCCGGGTCAACTGCGCGACTGTGTCTGGGATGTTCGTCCCCTCGACCGCGATTGCGTTTTTGATGCCGTACGCGAGCAACTGGCGGACGTCGGCGCGCCCCTCGACGACGACGACGGCGTCGCTGGTCTCGACGTTGGGGCCGGCCGGTAGCCCCGCGTACTCGCCGATTTCGCCGGCGCGGACCTGCTTGCGGACCTCCTCGACGAGTGTCTCGCCGACGACTGCCGTCTCCTCGAACTCCTGGAGGAGTTCGGTCGCGCGGTCGACCACGGTGCGGCGCTTTGCCGCCCGGACGTCCTCGATCTCTGCGACCAGACACTCCGCACGACAGGGGCCGACCCGCTCGATTGTCTCGAACGAGGCCGCCAGCACGGCCGTCTCGACGCGGTCCATGCCCGACGCGACGGTGAACGTGCCAAACGACTGCCCGTCCGCCGAGTCGATGTCCACGTCGATGCGACCGACCTTCTCCGAGTCCTGCAGCGTCCGCAGGTCGAGGTCGTCACCGAGCAGACCCTCTGTCTGCCCGAACACCGCACCGACAACGTCACTTCGCTCGACCACCCCGCTCGTCCGTATCTCGGCGTGTATGAGGTACTTTGCTGAATGTTGCATTGATGATCTGCCCCGCGAGGGGCCGTGTTCGTGATGATGCCATGAAACTGCTCATGGACGCGCCTA
>JAQCNG010000102.1 GCA_028275145.1 Halovenus sp.
ACGCTCGTGACGCCGTAGACGGTCGGCCCCCAGGAGGACTGACCCGCGCCGGCCACGCCCTCGCTGTCGGACAGCGCTGCGACGAGGTCACCCGCCGGGGGGCGGTAGACGCCGCCCTGCTCGTCGGCGTACCACGCGCCGTTGAGTCGTCCGAGACGCGCAACGGCCCGACCGAACGCCGCCCGGTCGCCCGAGACGACGGCGGGCAGCAGTTTCCGGGTCAGCAGCGTCGCGATATCGTCGGCGATACCCGGGTCGGCGTGCTCGACGGCGGTCCGCATCCTGCGGTCCTCGCCCTCACCGCTCGGACCGCGCTTCTCGCCTGCGGGTGTCACGAGCACGAACCGCCAGTCGTCGGGCAGCGTCCACCGGCCCAGCACCGGCGGCACCGCCCAGGTGCCCTGCTGTGGCGGGTCGGTGGTGAACCGCGCGGTCGGGTGGCCGATGTCGGCGACGAACCTACCCTGCTCGAAGGTGGCGACGCCGACGCCGCTGCGCCCACCCCGGCCGAGTCGCGGCGCACGCTCCCGTGGCCGGGGTTCCAGCCCGTAGGCCCGTGCGACGCCGGCCAGACAGGACAGCGCGAGTTGCGTGCCGCTGCCCAGACCGGTGTGACGCGCAAACCGCTCCTCGACCGTGACCCGTGCCCCCTCGACGCCGAGTTCCTCGACCACCGCGCGGAGATACGGCTCGACGGCCCCGTCGTCACACTCGACTGTGGGTGCCTGCTCGACATCGACGACGAGTCGTGGCTCCGCCAGTCCGACGCCGACGCCGCCGTAGAGCCGTGGATGGGCGAGCGAGAGGTTCTGAAAGCCGAAATGCAGACGCGCACCCGTCTCGACTGTGACCATACGTTCTGTTGGAACGCGCCGAAAATAAGCGGTCCGGGAGCGGCCTGCAGGCAGGAACGACGGTCACCCGGTCCGTGTGGTCTCGCCGTCGAGACCCCGGTGTGCCCGCTCGACCGACGAGAGCAGCGCCTCACGGGAGCCCCGAGAGACCAGATGCGAGTCACAGCCACAGTCCGAGCAGCCGAAACCGGGCACGCGCTCACCATCGAGGGCCCGGGCGACGGCACACTCGCCGTCGACGCCGGCGGTCCGGACGACACCCGCGACCGAGGCTGTCGGGTGGCCGAGCAGGTAGTCGACGTGCCAGTGGCGGGGTTCGCGCTCGCCGGCCGCGAGTTCGCAGTGGCGCTCGACCCGGCTGAACCCGCCCGGCCCTCGCGCGCTCCCGACGTAGGCGTACCAGTCCTCCGTGAACGCGCTCTCGCCGAGCGCGCCCACCTCGATTGTCGCCGGCCCGTCGAATCTGACGACGAGCGTGTACGTCCCGCCCTCTCTCCCGTCCATACTGGACTGGATGGGGCGAACGCGGATATCGGCTGTGGGCCCGGCAGTCGGTCCACGTGAACGCGAGTGTCGACGTACGGTGGCGACTGCCGACCAGCCAGGCGGTGTCGACGCGCTCGTGGCGGCACCGTGTGCTGGACGCCCAGACTGTCTCGACAGACTGTAATCCCACTCTGACGGGGTGAAAACAGTCCTCGGGGTCGAACGTACCGCGACTGTCCCGGCAGTCGATTCTCTCACTCGCGGCCGCTCCGACGCGCTTAATCGCCCGAATCCCCTACCAGTGGTTGATGAGCAACGGCGAACTCGCCGAGGGTGCAGCGGCCTTTACCGCACTCGGCGACCAACTGCGCGAGGCGCTCTCGGAACGGGGGTTCGACACGCCCACCCAGCCACAGCGCCGCGCCCTCCCGGCGCTGGCCGCCGGCAGGAACGTCCTCGTGGTCGCACCGACCGGCAGCGGCAAGACCGAGACGGCGATGCTGCCGGTGTTCGACGCGCTGGTGGGGACCGACAGTCACGGCATCGGGGCGCTGTATATCACTCCACTTCGCGCACTCAACCGTGATATGCGCGAGCGCCTGGAGTGGTGGGGCCAGACACTCGACCTGGATATCGACGTGCGCCACGGCGACACCACCGACTACCAGCGTCAGAAACAGGCAGAGGACCCGCCGGACGTGCTCGTGACCACGCCCGAGACGCTGCAGGCGATGTTCACCGGCAGCAAACTGCGGACGGCACTCTCCGACGTCGAACACGTCGTCGTCGACGAGATTCACGAACTCGCGGTCTCCAAGCGGGGCGCACAGATGGCGATTGCGCTGGAGCGACTGCGCGCGCTCGCGGGCCCGTTCCAGCGCATCGGTCTCTCCGCGACCGTCGACGACCCCGGAGAGATTGCGGCGCTGCTGACCGGCGACCGGGAGTGGTCGGTCGCCGAGGTGCCGGTCGGTGCCGCCCTCGATATCGACGTGCGCTGTCCCAAGGTCACCGACGCCGACGAGCAACTCGGACAGGAACTGCTCACCGACGGCGAGGTGGCAAGTCACGTCCGGGCAATCGACGAGGGAATCGCCGCAAACGAGGCGACACTGGTGTTTGTCAACACACGCCAGACTGCCGAGGCACTGGGTTCCCGGTTAAAAAAGTACGGCACAGACCTCGGCATCCACCACGGTTCGCTGGCGCGGGACTCCCGTATCGACGTGGAATCGCGGTTCAAAGCGGGGGAACTCGACGCTTTGCTGTGTACCTCCTCGATGGAACTGGGCATCGACGTCGGCCACGTCGACCACGTCGTCCAGTACAACAGCCCCCGGCAGGTCGCGCGCCTGCTCCAGCGGGTCGGCCGGGCCGGCCACCGCGAGGGCGACACCTCCGCGGGCACCATCGTCACCAGTCACCCCGACGACGTGCTCGAGTCGCTGGTCATCGCCCGCCGGGCACGCCGGGGTGCCGTCGAACCGGCGGTCATCCATCACGGCAGTCTCGACACCGTCGCCAACCAGATTGCGGGGTTGGTGATGGAACGGGGCGATATCCGGGCGATGCGGGCGTACGAACTCCTCACCCGCGCGTACCCGTTCCAGGACCTCGACACCGCGACGTTCAAGCAGATTGTCCAGGAACTCGCCGAGAACCGCATCGTCTGGCTCGACGAGGAGGCCGACCGACTGGAGAAACGACGGGGCACCTGGGAGTACTTCTACCGGAATCTCTCGATGATACCCGACGAGACAACCTACGATGTCGAGGACGTCGCGAGCGGGGACCGCGTCGGCACGCTCGACGAGCGGTTCGTGGTCAACTTCGCGTCCCCCGGGGAGGTGTTCGTCCAGCGCGGCGAGATGTGGCGCATCACGGAGATCGACGAGGACGAGGAGACCGTCACCGTCTCGCCTATCGAGGACCCCGCCGGCGAGGTGCCGTCCTGGACCGGCCAGGAGATACCGGTCGCCCGCGAGGTGGCGAGCGACGTGGGGCAACTCCGCCGGGTCGCGGGCGCACAGATGGCCGCCGGCGGGACGGCCGAGACTGTCGCGCAGGACTGCTCGGGCCGCTACGGGGTCGACGCCGAGACGATGCTGGCGGGGTTCGACCAGTTGGCCGAGCAGGTCGAGGCCGGACAGCAGGTGCCCACCGACGAGACACTCCTCGTCGAGTCCGGCGGCGGGTCGGTCGTCGTCAACGCCTGTCTGGGTCACCAGACAAACGAGACGCTCGGCCGACTGCTGTCGGCGCTGCTCGGCCAGCAGGCCGGCGCGACCGTCGGCATGGAGGTCGACCCCTACCGCATCGAACTCGACGTGCCGCGGGGAGTGGGGGCGAGAAACGTGGTGTCTGTGCTGGAGGAGACCGACCCCGACCACGTCGGCGCGTTCATCGAGCGGAGTCTCCAGAACGCCGACGCCCTGAAGTTCAAACTCGCACAGGTCGCGGCCACGTTCGGTGCGCTCAAGCGCTGGCGTGGCTCCAATCGCTTTGGCCGGGGTCGCCTGCTCGACGCGCTGGAGGG
>JAQCNG010000059.1 GCA_028275145.1 Halovenus sp.
GGCCGCGGACGACGGCCCCCGCGAGATAGGCGGTCCGGCGGTCACCGGACTCGAAGACGAGCCCGCCGGCGTCGACCTCGCTGGCGACCGAGCCGTTGCGGAGCACGCGCACGCTCCGGTCGGCCGTCGAGAGCGAGCCCTCGGAGAAGCGGACACGCCCGCTGTGGTAGCCGTGTGCCGTCTCGTCAAGTGCGGTATCGAGGTCACCGGCGACCTGGCTGGCGTCGGCGGCTGCGGCCTGTGACTGCAGGACTGTGCCGACGCCCGCCGTCAGCGTGCCCAGTGCCGCGACCGTCAGCCCGAGCATGAGTGCAACGCCGACGACGTGGGACTGTCCACGGACGGCCACTCAGACCACCCCCAGGCCGGCAAAGATGACGTAGGTCAACACGACCAGCGCACCCGAGTGGAGAAGCGCCTCGTACCGGCCGCGGCTGGCCGTGCCGGCGAACCACCCGCAGGCGAGGACGGTCGCCTGTGCAACCAGATAGAACCGCCAGCGGTCCCGGGCCGGGTCGACCGCGCTCGGGTCGAGTGCCATCCCCGTGCTCGCGTCGGCGACCGTCGACAGCTGTGCGAACCCGTCGAGCACGGAGGCGTTGACCGCGACGACGATTCCAACGACCAGAAGGGCCGTCGTCCACCCGACGGCGACGTAGACGAGTAGCCGTGACCGGAGCTCCTTTCGTTCGTGGTAGAGCCGCCCGATCTCCGTCTCCAGGGTCTCGAAGACCTCCTCTGTGTCACTCCCGGCCGCCAGCGCGCCGACGACGAGCCCGACCGTCTGTGAGGCAAGCGGCGTGCCGACCCGCTCGACAAAGCGGTCGAGCGCGCTCGCTCGGACGTCACTGGCGCCCTCCGGGCCGGTCGTGAGCCGGAGATTGAACGCCAGGTCCTCGACGTCCGACTGGAGCGCCCCGAGGTCGACCTCTCGTGCGACGCGTCGGACCGCCTCGGGGAACGGGCGGCCGAGGCTGACGTGCCCCGAGACCGCGTGGACGAAATCGCGTATCTCGCGGTCTTTCGCGTCGTCCCGGCGGGCTCGCCGGACAGCAATCGCCCCGACCGGTAGCCCGTAGGCGGCGTACGACAGCAGGAGGACGTTGACCGGTGGCGCACCCAGCCACCAGAGGACGGACCCGACAGCCAGGCCAACGGGCAGCAGTGTGACCGCCGCGCTCGCCGGGTTCGAGGGTGTCGACACGAGCAGCGCCCCGAGCGACGCGGGCCGGTCGTAGGTCGGCACGGAGTGGTCGGTCGGGCGCAGTGAGGCAACGGCAAGCGCCGCACCGACCCCGACGGCAAGGACAAAGCCCACAGCCCCGTACACCAGCAGCGCCCGGGTCGTGACGGTCCCAAACGGCGTCACGACGGGGGCAGAGAGGCCGGGTGCGAGCGCGCTGGCGACGGTGAGGATCAACACGGCGAGTGCCGGAAAGACCAGAAGCACGACGAACAGCTCCGCGAGCAGCTCCAGGTAGCCGCTGGTCCGCTCGTGGACGCGGGCCTGGCGCTGTGAGAGGAGGCGTCCCTCCATCTTGAGGTAGCTCTCCAGGGCGTCGGTCCCCTGGGCGGCGTGTTCGCGGAACTTCAGCAGAAACGGCGAGAGCAGGTCACGGGACGGTGTCTCCCGGGCGACCATCGAGAGCCCCTCGTCCAGGCTGCCCGTGAGAGCGGCCTTGTTCAGCGCGGTCCGGAACGAGCCGGCGGTTGCGCCGTAGGCCTCCTGGTCGGCGACCCGCCCGAGCATGTCCCGCTGGTCGTTGTCCCCGGAGGCGAGCACCCGGAGATACCGGACAGCGCCCGGGAGTGTGCGCTCGATCTCCTCGCGCCGGACGGCGGCCACCCGGCCCAGGTAGAAGCCCCCACCCCTGACGACGAGCCACCGGACCAGCGCCGCGAGCAGGGCCGCAAGCACAAATGCCGGGTAGAGCCGCGGGATGGATGGCAGCGACAGCCGGTTCAGCACCGGGAGGCCGTTTCCGAGAAAGGAGAGGACTGCGCTGACGGCCGAGGACGGGACGAGCACCGTACCGGCAAACGTCCCGAGCGCGGTGAGCAGCGCGAGCACCCACGCCAGCCCGTAGACCCGGGCGATGTAGACGTCGAAGCTGGTCGCGAGCCCGGCCGAGCGGTAGCGGCGCCGGTCGCGCTCGTGGCCCTCGGTGTCGGCGTGCCGGGAGAACAGGGCATAGAGCCCCCGGTCCACCCGACTCAGCGAGCGGTCACTCATTGTCCCGCCGGCGGAGGCGCTCGACGGTCGCCGCCTCCTCGGTGCGCAGGTCCGCGAGCAGGTCGAACAGCCCCTCGAAGTCGTCGATCCCCTGACGGACGAAGTACTCGACGTAGCGGTGTTTCCGGCGG
>JAQCNG010000081.1 GCA_028275145.1 Halovenus sp.
GCGACCAGCGCAAACAGCGCAAAGACGGTGTTTGCTGTGTTGACCCCGCTGGTGGCGACGATGAACGGCCGTGGACCGCGGTGTGGCAGGACCACCAGCGCGGCCGCCGCGGCGATGGCACTGGAGATGGCAGGGATGTACCCCACGACTGCGCCGGCGAGGGTCCCCACCGCACCCACCGCGACTACGACTCCGCGACTGACAGTCACCCGCGCGTCACCCTGTGGCGGGACACCCTCGCCGGAGAGCGCCTCGATGAGAATCGGCGCACCGAACAGACCCGCAAACAGCGGCGCGAGCATGCTCCCGGCCGGCAACACGCCGTCCGGGGGGACATCGAGGGTCAGCACCCCGAGCGCACCGCTGGCGAGCAGCGCCACCGCGCCGCCGACACGGGCCGTCATCGTCCGCTCGGTGAGCACCAGCAGCACCGACACCGTTCCGAGCACGAGAGGGAGATGCGCCGCAATCGTGGGGTAGGCCCGCTTCATCGCCAGCGTCACCGGCACGGCGAGCGGGACCGCGAACGCGACGGCCAGGAGACTGCCCATCGCCGAGAGTCGCAGCGCCTCCCGGCCCCGTCCCTGGAGAACGAGTCTGTGACCGGGCAGGGCACTCGGTGCGAGCGCGGGGTCCGGCACACCGATTGCCAGCGCCGGGACGATATCGAGAAACGTGTGGGTCACACCGGCGGCGAGCATCGCCGCACCGACGTACAGCGGTGGGGCCGGAATCGCCGGGGCAAAGCCCGCCAGCACGAGCGCGAAGTTGTTGGCGTGCAGACCCGGCACGAGTCCGCTCGCGGTCCCCAGCGCGATGCCCGCGAGCACGAACCCCAGGGTCACGAGCGTCGTCTCCGGCGCGAACCCGACTGTGGTCATCCGGGCCAATCTGCCGCGCTCTCGGGTTTAAACCCGCGCCGACCGGCGTCGGCGACCCCGCTTGTCGGTTCTGCCCGACAGCCAGTTCGCCGGCGAGATTTCTGACGGTTATCTACAAAGGTTTTTGAATAATCCGTGTGTATCAGATGGCGATGGCGACAAAGAGCGAGTTGACCCAGCAACTGGGCGTCGTGGCGGGCTTTGCGGACCCGCGGGTCGACCTGGAGCAGTACCGGACGCCGCCGGAACTGGCGGCGCATCTGGTCCACACGGCGGACCTGCAGGGCGACATCGAGGGGAAGACGGTGTTCGACCTGGGTTGTGGAACGGGGATGCTCGCGCTGGCGGCGGCGCTGCGCGGGCCGGCGGCGGTGGTGGGGGTGGATATCGACCCGGACCCGCTGTCGACTGCCCGCGAGAACGAGCGCCGGGTGGGGACTGCCAGCCCCGTCGCGTGGGTTCGTGGGGACGTCACCCGTGCGGGCCTGTGTCCCGACGGGTCGACGACTGTCGTCACGAACCCACCCTTTGGCGCACAGGCTGGCAACGAGCACGCAGACCGGCGGTTTCTCGAGACGACTGCCCGCGTGGCCGACGTCTCGTACTCGATTCACAACGCCGAGAGCGCCGACTTTGTCGAGGCGTTCGCGGCCGACGAGGGTGGGTCCGTTACCCACGCCTACGCCGCCGAACTCGACGTTCCGCGGTCGTTCGACTTTCACAAGCAGGACCGCCGAACAATCGACGTCGAGGTGTTCCGTCTCGACTGGACCTGACCGGCGTCAGCCGTTGTTCTCGACAGGTGTGATGACACCCTCACCGCTCTCGAAGTTCACGCGCATCTCCTCGCCGACGGTGAGGCTCGCGTGTGCGATGTCACCCTCCCTGGCGGGCGTCTCGACGACAACCACCGAGTGCCGCGGGGCGATATCGTCGGTCTGTTCGTACGCGTCTGTGTAGTAGCCGTGGAGGTAGACACCGTCGTCGACGGACTCGACCCGTTTCCAGGCATGCTGCACCGAGGAGGAGCCGTAGCCGGACTCGACCACGACGACCATCTCCTCCGCGAAATCGACAGTTTGGAGCCGTTCGGGGGCCTCTCCCATGTCGACGACCGATTCGAGTTCCTCCGTCGAGGTGACGAGTCGGACGGCGTACTCGTCGATGTTTGACAGCGGGTCGGTGAGCAACGGGTCGGCCAGCGGAACCGACACCGTCTCGAAGGGGTAGGACGGTTCGCTCGCCATCCCCGCACCCAGCCAGTCGGGGTTCCAGTCGTCGGGGTCGTCGCCCCGGGAGGGCCGCTTGGGGCTGTGCGGGGGTTCGTCGACGCGATGGACGGGCACGGGCCCACCCGCCGGCTCGTCGCCTCCCCCGTCACCGCTGTCCTCGCCGGCCGTGACGACGCCCTCGCTACTGTCGAAGTTCGCGCGCCAGTCCTCACTGTACGTGAGACTCACGTGTGCCCGGTCGCTTTCGGCCGCTGGCGTCTCCACGACAACCACCGAGTGCCGCGGGGCGATGTCGTCGGTGCCCACGAACGGGTCCGTGTGGTAGCCGTGGAGGTAGACACCGTCGTCGACGGACTCGACCCGTTTCCAGGCATGCTGCACCGAGGAGGAGCCGTAGCCGGATTCGACCACAACGACCATCTTCTCGGTGAAGTCGACAGTTTGGAGCCGTTCGGGGGCCTCTCCCATCTCGACGACCGACTCGAGTTCCTCCGTCGAGGTGACGAGTCGGACGGCGTACTCGTCTCTGTCTGACAGCGGGTCGGTGAGCAACGGGTCGGCCAGCGGAACCGACACCGTCTCGAAGGAGTACGACGGCTCGCTCGCCATCCCCTCGCCCAGCCAGTCGGGGTTCCAGTCGTCGGGGTCGTCGCTCTGGGGGGGCTGCTCGGGGTCGTGGGGTGGCTCGTCGGCACGCTGGTCGGGCACCGGCCCGCCGACGGGTTCGTCGTCACCCCCGTTGTCGGTGCCGTTGTCGGTCCCGTTGTTGGTGTTCCCGTCGTCGTCGTCACTGCTTGCGGCACAGCCAGCCAGCGCCGTTGCGCCGAGGGCGGCCACTCCCGTGACGAACTGTCGTCGTTTCATACACGACAGTACAGCGGCAGTGGTGAAAAACGCGGTCAAGAGTGAAACGAGCGTTTGACCCGCAAACCGGCGGTCAGCCGGACTCTGCCGTGGTGACAGTGGAGCCGGGTCGAGCTGGGCCGGTTTGACACGCACAGCGCCCGGAAACGGGTGCGAAACAGCAGGTTTATCACCCGCACAGAGCGAACTAACAGACATATTACTCCCGAGATGAAAGCGAACAACCAACCGGAGGTGAACATCGGTCTCGTCGGCCACGTCGACCACGGAAAGACGACGCTGGTGCAGGCGTTGAGCGGCCAGTGGACGGACCAGCACTCCGAGGAGATGAAACGCGGCATCTCCATCAGGCTTGGCTACGCGGACGCGACGTTCCGGCAGTGCCCGGACCTCGACCGACCCGAGCGGTACACCGTCGAGCAGGAGTGTCCCGGCGGCGGGGAGAGCGAACCGTTGCGGACGGTGTCGTTCGTGGACGCCCCGGGCCACGAGACGCTGATGGCGACGATGCTCTCGGGGGCGTCGCTGATGGACGGTGCGGTGCTCGTGATCTCCGCGAACGAACCGGTCCCACAGGCCCAGACCGAGGAACACCTGATGGCGCTCGATATCGTCGGCATCGAGAACATCGTCGTCGCCCAGAACAAGATTGACCTGGTCGACCGCGAGCAGGCCCGCGAGAACTACCAGCAGATACAGTCGTTCGTCGAGGGCACCGTCGCGGAGGACGCGCCGGTCGTCCCGGTCAGCGCCCAGCAGGCGGTCAACCTCGACGTGCTGATCGACGCCGTCGAGACGGAGATTCCGACGCCCGACCGCGACCCGGACGCGGACCCGGAGATGCTGGTGGCGCGGAGCTTCGATATAAACCGTCCGGGCGTGACCTGGGAGTCGCTGACCGGGGGCGTGCTCGGGGGGTCGCTCTCCCAGGGCCTGTTCACGGAGGGCGAGACGGTCGAACTGCGGCCCGGACGCGAGGTCGAGGAGGGCGGCCACAGCGAGTACCGCTCCATCGAAACCGAGATTCGGTCGCTGCAGGCTGGCGGCGAGGATGTCGAGGAGGCCACCCCGGGCGGCCTGCTCGGTGTCGGCACGGGGCTGGACCCGGCAGTGACAAAGGGCGACGCGCTCGCGGGCCAGGTCGCCGGGCCGCCGGGAACGCTCCCGCCGGTGCATCACTCGTTCACGATGGACGTTGAGTTACTCGACCGGGTCGTCGGCAGCGACGACGCCGAGGAGGTCGACGAGATATCGACAGGTGAGCCGCTGATGCTGACCGTCGGCACCGCGACGACCGTCGGTTCGGTGACGAGCGCCCGCGGTGGCGAGTGCGACGTGCAACTCAAGCGCCCGGTCTGTGCGGACCCCGGTGTGAACATCGCAATCAACCGCCGGGTCGGCGCGCGCTGGCGGCTCATCGGCTACGGAACGCTACAGTGACGGTCGTTCTCGACACAAACGCACTCATGATGCCGGTCGAATGTGACGTTCGGCTGTTCGACGAACTCCACAGACTCCGCGGGGAGCCGACGCCACTGGTCCCCCGCCCCGTCGAGGCGGAACTCGACGGACTCGCGACGGGCGACGGCGAGGCCGCGCGTGCCGCGCGTGTCGGACTCGACCTGCTGGAGCGGTGCGAACTGCGCGAGACAGACGCCGGGTACGCCGACGACGCGGTGCTCGAACTCGCCGGCGCCGTCGACGCACCGGCCGTCACGAACGACGGGCCGCTACGCGACCGCCTGCTCGACGCGGGCGTTTCAGTAATTGGTTTACGGGAACAGAACAAACTGGCACTCACTCAACCATAACATGTACAAGCGGGTCACACTACGCGATACGGTCGAGGTACCGCCCGAGCACCTGGCGGATGTCTCCACGGAGCTGGTAAAGGGACTTCTACAGGACAGGCTCGAAGGACAGGTCGACGAGGATGTCGGCTCGGTCGTCTCGGTGATCGAGGTCGACGATATCGGCGACGGACGCGTGTTGCCGAACGAGCCCGGTGTCTACTACGAGGCCGAGTTCGACGCACTCACGTTCGACCCCCAGATGCAGGAGGTCGTCGACGGCGAGATTGTCGAGGTGGTGAGTTTCGGGGCGTTCGTCGGCATCGGCCCCGTCGACGGACTGCTCCACGTCTCACAGATCTCCGACGAGTATCTCGCCTTCGACGACGAGAACCAGCAACTGGCCTCCCGGGAGTCCAACCGCACGCTCGGGACCGGTGACGCGGTCAGGGCACGCATCGTCACGAAGAGTATCGACGAGCGCAACCCCCGTGACTCGAAGATCGGTCTGACGGGCAAGCAGGTCGGTCTCGGCAAACACGGCTGGCTCGAGCAGGAGCGCGAACAGCGCACGGCACCGCCCGAGGCGGGTGAGAACTGATGAGCGACCGCCTCGCCTGCCGGGAGTGCCACTTTGTCCAGGAGGGTGCTGTCGAGCGGGAGGCGTGTCAGAACTGCGGTTCGACCTCGCTGACCGAGGACTGGGCCGGCTACGTTGTTGTTGCCCACCCCGAGGAGAGCCAGATTGCCGACGAGATGGACATCACCGAACCCGGCACGTACGCGCTCAAGGTGCGATAGCCCGTGACCGGTACCGGACGGCACCTGACCGGCGAGATAGCACTTAGAGACCGTCTATCGAGGGGAGCACAGTGACAGAGACAGTCGTCGAACTGCCCGACTCGCTCCGTGCCGAGCTACAGGAGCCGGCAGGACGGGTGTACACGGAGACAGCGGCGATGCTCGCGGCTGCCGGCGAACCGCTGGTGACGGTCGGTGACGTCGTCACCTACCACGTGCTGGAGGCGGGTGTCGTGCCCTTTGTTGCGCTCGTCGACGACCGCACAGAGCGGACGGCTGTCGACGACAGGGTTGCCGACCGGGTCGCGGCGGCCACGTTCGACCGCGAGGTAACGGCCACCAACCCGGCAGCGACGCTCACCGCGGAGTTGCTCTCGGCGCTCCGGGCGGCCCTCGACAGCGACGAAACGACCCTCGTCGGCGTCGACGGTGAGGAGGACCTCGCGACGCTCCCGGCGGTTGTCGCCGCGCCGGCGAACGGGAGTGTCGTCTACGGACAACCCGGCGAGGGGATGGTGCTCGTGCCCGTCGAGAGCGCAACACGGGAGCGGATGCGGGCGTTGCTCTCCCGGATGGACGGCGACAGCGGGCGGTTGTTCTCGATTCTCGAAAGCTAACCACCGGCTTTTTATCCGAGGCAGTCGTCAACACCACTGTAGTCGAGATGGGAGTACTCGACAGGGCAAAGTCGATTCCCGGTCTCGGAACCGGCGAGGACGAGGAACCACCCCCCTACATCTGCCTCGCCTGCGAGACCGGGTTCGAGGTGCAACACCACAGTTGCCCCGCCTGCGGGAGCTTCGATATCCGTCGTTCGAAGTGGGTTGAGGAGTAATCAACCGACGACGGGCCGACAAGTACGCCCGCGCGCAGAGACCGTGTCTCGGTCGACGTTCGCGTTTGTCGGTCGTCGTTCTCGTGTCTCTGTCGCCGTTCGATGGTCTCTGTCGCCGATCGCTTGTCTCGGTCGCCGTTAGCGTGTCTCGGTCGCCGTTCGCGTGTCTCGGTCGCCGTTCGAGGAGCTGTTAGGTCGGTGGCTGTTCGACTCGACGACAGGACCGCACAAGCTACTGTATCTCTCGAGGGGCACATCGACTGATGCCAGACGACACACCAGCGGAGTACGTGGTGCTGGCCACCGGATTCAACGACGTGCGCCCGGACCCGCCGCTGCCACGAACCGGTCGCGGCCTGCACTACTGTCTACACTGTGACGCCCACATGTTCGTCGACCAGTCGGTGTACGTGATGGGCCACGGCGAGAGCGCGGCCCACGTCGCGGGCATCATGCTCAATTTCACCGACGAGGTGGACATCCTGCTCAGGGGCGCGGACCCGGAGTGGAGCGACGAAACCGCCGGGATGCTGGCCGACCACCCAATCGACACCGTCCACGAGGAGGTCCCGGGCATCCCGGACGAGTTGCTCGAACAGGCCGCCGAGTTCCACACCTACGACTGACCCCCCGCGGGCGTGTGCCCGGTGGGACCGGCCCCGGGCGGAGAGCAACGACCCGACACCGACGGCCCGACTCTCGACAACAGACGACTCAGCAGTCCTCGCCGGAGTCCTCCTGTGTCTGGGCCGGGTCGTCGTCGGGGGCCTCGAACTCCAGTACGACGAGCGCGTCCTCCAGGTCGATGTCGAGTTCCAGCAGTTCACGTGCAGTGATGGTCGGGCGATACCCGCCGTCGACGGGGGCGAGCAGTTCGTGTGACGCCAGTTCGTCAAGCCACACCTCGATTGCCGATTCCTCCGCATCGATGACATCAGAGAGGGTGGCCGGGGTTACCGGCCGCTCGCCGTCGCCGTATCGCTCGACGATACGGGCGAGCAGCGTCAGATCGAGTTCTATGGGCATCCTGTCGACCCTGTGTCGACTCTGCTGCCGTCGGTTCTGCCCGTCACCGTCGTCGGCGCACCGGGCAGGGCCCAGTGGCCGATTCCCGGTGGGGCACGGTGCTGTTCTCCTCGTCCGTGCATCTCTCCCGATGCCCCTGTCGTGGTCTCTGCCATCGTCCCAGCGTTCGTATCTTCGTCGGGGGGAGCGGAAAATAGGGAGAGACTGTGTCACCCCGCGCCAAACACCCGAAGGATATATACGACGTGACCTGGCGACCCCCGAGCTCTCGTGTTTGTGACGCGGACGGTCACGGAGCCAGCGGCCCGGAGATGGACCGACAACCAAACACCGTCCGGCAGATACTACGCTGGTGGACGGAGCGTTGTACCCCTTATTTTGACAGTTGTGCCACTGTGTCCTTCACCGGAACATCCCAGACGTTACGTCGGTTACTTGAGGCTGGCCCACTAGCCCAGTGTATGGACAAGGATCTCGGCCAGCGCGGCACAGAGACCGTCTGTGAGTTCTGTTCGGTCGAACTCGACCGTCTCTCGGAGGTAGAGCTGTTGACCGACCGGGACCTCGCGCTGCTCAGACAGCCCCGCCGTCGCATCAACGCAAACCTCCCGATTCGGATGGACGACGGGGGTGTCGAGGTGTTCCCCTCCTTTCGTATCCAGTACAACAGCGCACGCGGTCCGACGAAGGGTGGCATCCGGTACCATCCCGGTGTCGACGAGGAGGAGGTGGACGAACTCGCCTTTCTGATGGCGCTGAAGTGTGCCGTCGTCGATATCCCCTTCGGCGGCGCGAAAGGCGGGGTACAGGTCGACCCGGACGAGCTCTCGGTGGGGGAACTCGAACGTCTCTCGCGGGCCTACGTCGCGGAGTACGAGGACGTCATCGGCCCGGAGACGGACATCCCGGCCCCGGATGTCAACACCGGCCCGGAGATAATGGCCTGGATGATGGACGAGTACGAGCAACAGACCGGCGAGCACACGCCGGGGGTCATCACGGGCAAGCCACTCGAACTCGGGGGCAGCAAGGGCCGGACGTCCGCAACCTCCTACGGCGGCGCGGTCATCCTCGATGC
>JAQCNG010000101.1 GCA_028275145.1 Halovenus sp.
AACTGGGAGTGGACCGGTCGCATCGGTTTTGCCCAGGAGCACCTCGACTCGCTGTTCGAGGCGTTCGCCGAGCGGGATTTCTACGTCTGCGGGGTCCCCCCGATGGTCGTCCAGACAAAGGAGGAACTCGCAGAGCTGGGCGCACCCGAGGAACGGGTTCACAGCGAGGGCTGGGAGGAAAGCGTCGTAGACGACTGACCCCCACCGGTCCCGTTCGCACCCCGACTGTCTCTCCGGTGACACCCCGAGAGTCCAGACCCGGTCTGTCCTGTGAACTCTCGGATCACCTTTGTTTGCCTCGTACAGTTTATATTGGTCGAAGCGCACGGTGTTCGTATGGGCAGCGAAGACACGTCCGGCCAGGAGGACGACCCCGGGGAAGACGACGCGACAGAACGCGGTGGACCGCTGGTTTCGATCTACCGGCGGTACATCGGCGAACCCGAGAGCAGACAGGAGGTTTACGTCGGTTTCGGGCTGTTTTTCGCCGGTATCGCGCTGGGCGTGGCGGCGCTGGTGCTGTTTCTCCTCAGCGGGACACAGACCACGGAGTCCGACGCCTGGTGGCAGTTGCGCGAGGCGGCGCTGGTGTTCGTGATGCTCGCGCTCCCGGCTGTGGCGTTCAGTGTCAGCGTACTCCTGCCGGTCGGCCGGCGAACAACGGCCGCGAGTCTCGCCGGGGCCGGAATCTGCTTCGCCGCGACAGTCTGGCTCACACAGGTGTACCCCTACGACTGGACAAACGCCGGCAACGACGTGCTCGTGTTGAGCGGTTACGCAATCGGTGTGGTCGTACTCGCGGGTTCGACGGGGTCGGCGCTGGTCGCGCAGTATCTGGACCGGGTCGCACCGGACGAGGTAACGCGGGTCACCGAGGTCGAAATCGACGGGTCGCCCCGGGACGAGGGCGAGTCGGTCAGTGACGAGGAGGTGGCGTCGGACATCGAGGAGGCGATGGGGGACTCGACGCTGACCTGGGGCGGTGTCGAACAGCAGTCGAACACAAAACGGCTGAACCTGGACATGCCCGACACGGACGAGCAACTCGACGACGAGAACATCGAACCCGCAACGAGGACCCGCTCGCCGGGCGAGGATGTCGACGACGCTGTCGACGGTCTCCGGCAGTTACAGGGCGAGGAGGAGTCCACAGCACGCGCGGAGAGCCCCGACGACCAGGTCGACGCGCTCACGGCATTCCGCGAGGAACAGGCCGACGACGAGATCGAAACTGGCGTCGAGACTGACCCTGGCACACTGGAGCGGTTGCGCGAGAAGTTATTCAGGTAGTTTTTTGCCCCCGGTCGTTTTACTGAACGTATGGCACAAGGCCTCGACGTTGGCACAATGAACATCCTGTCGGCCAGGCAGGATGGTGACGAGACAGTGTTCGTACAGCAACGGAACTCGTTTGTCGAAATCGACCACAGCGACATGGCAGAGCAGATGCTGTCGCGCAGCGAAGTCCTCCACATCCGGAAAGACGACCTGGTGTACATCGTCGGCGACGACGCCCTGAACTTCGCGAATATCTTCAACGAGGAGACGCGCCGTCCGATGCAGGCCGGCATCCTCTCCAGCGACGAGAAGTCTGCGATTCCGATGATCAAACTCATCACCGAACAGGTCGTCGGCGAACCCGCGCAACCGGGTGAACTGCTGTTTTTCTCCGTTCCTGCGGACCCAATCGACTCGGAGATGTCGACGCTCTATCACCAGAAGACCGTCGAGTCACTGCTCGGTGACATGGGCTACAGCCCCGAACCGATAAACGAGGGGATGGCCGTCATCTACTCCGAGCTGGCAGACCGGGAGTTCACCGGTCTGGGTGTCAGTTTCGGCGCAGGAATGACCAACGTCTGTCTCTCCTACTACGCGGTCCCCGTAATGAAGTTCTCCATCGCCCGCGGCGGTGACTACATCGACAAACAGACCGCCCAGGCCACCGGAACGCCCGTCGACAAGGTCACCTCCACAAAGGAAGACGACTTCGAACTGGACTTCGAGACCGACGTCGGGGGTATCGAGGGGGCACTCAGCATATACTACGACAACCTGCTCGACTACGTCATCGAGAACATCATCCAGGAGGTCGACGAGGAGGACGTCGAGGAGGATCTCGACATCCCAGTCGTGGTCACCGGCGGCACCTCGAGTCCGGACGGGTTCGAGGCGCTGTTCGCCGAGCGCCTCAACGAGGCGGACCTCCCCTTCTCTATCAGCGGTGTCCGCCGCGCGGAGAACCCGATGTACAGCGTCGCACAGGGCGCACTCGTCGCCGCCCGCTCCGAGGAGGAGCGCACCGAGACCCGAACGGCGACCGGCGAGGAGAGCACGCGGGCAGAGGCCGACCAGTAAACGGCCCGGACAGACCGCGGTGGGCCACACGACACCCTGCCCTCCCGAGCGGACGTTCACACTCCTCTGTGACCTGACCGGCTGTTACCCGGTTTCGTTGTTCTTGACGGCCTCGTCCGGTTGCTGCTCCAGCGCAGTGGCGACGGCAACACTCTCATCGAGTGTCTCCGGGTCGATATCCGGGGTCTCGTCGTCCGGTACCGTCACCGCGGCGGCCCGCCCAGTCTCGCAGGTTTCGCCAGCGGACTGGCCCGTGCGCTCGAAGCGGCGTATCGCCCGGTCCCAGGATTCGATGTCGCTCTGCTCGGGTTCGTGGGTGGTGGCCGTCCCGGCGAACCCGCACGCCTCGCAGACCACAGCCGTTTTTCCTGTTGCTTCGACGGAAAACGTCGAGAGGCTCCCGTCGCAACGGGGACACTGCATACCGTAGCTCCGGGGGGGATGGTAATCAATCTGTGTATCCTGATACTGTCGGCTGTAAGC
>JAQCNG010000124.1 GCA_028275145.1 Halovenus sp.
CGGATGCCGGGCATCTCCGGGGACGAGGTGCTCGAGAAGGTCCGGTCGCGGGACCTGAACATCCGGGTTGCGATGGTGACGGCGGTAGACCCGGATTTCGACATCATCGAGATGCCGTTCGACGATTACATCATCAAACCCGTTTCACGAGAGGAGCTGTTCGAGACGATCGACCGACTGCTCAACGCCTCCACCTACGAGGAGCAGATGCGCGACTACTACGCACTCTCGGCAAAGCACGCGACGCTGCGGGCGAACAAGCCCGAGTCGGAACTCGCCGAGAACGAGCAGTTTCAGCAACTCGAAACCCGGATGAACGCGCTCCGCGAGCAACTCGACGACACCATCTCCGGGTTCGACAACGACGACTTCGAGGCGGCGTTCCGTGACCTCGCCAGGCCGCCGATGGAACACTTCGACTGACTCTGTCTCCGACTGGCTCTACCCCGCCTCGCGGATTCGCCGACGTATCGAGACACCACAGGCTGGTCGCGAGCGGACGTTCTCTGACCCACCGGACTCCGCCGGTAGGTCTGCCCGCCGTGGGGGTGTCGAAACGGTTTTGCGGGCGCGCTGTCAGGCACCAACATGGTCTTCGAGGAGTTTGTCGTTCCGGACGCGCCCGCCGCCGGAGCGCTCGTCGTGGGCGTGCTCGCGGTGGGGTCGCTGCTGTATCTGGTCCGACCACAGGTCTCACAGCAAACGGTTCTTTCCTTTGTTCCCTGGATGGTGACGGGGGCGCTGTTGCACGTGCTCTACCAGATACACACCGCAGTCGAGGCGACGATACTGCCTGCTGTGCCCGCACTGCTCTCGGCCCCGTCGGTGTACGTGACGACGTTCCTGCTGATGGGGGCCGTCTGGGTTGCCGCGGTCAGGCACAGTCCCGGACAGCCGGGGAGAGTGGCCCGGTTGCTGGCGGCCGCGGGCGTGGGTCTGACGGTGGCCGTTGGTGGGTACGCCGTCTGGGTGGCGCTCGACCGGTTCGCGCTCGACCCGGTGTTGCCGCTCGCCGGACTGGTCGGTTCGCTCGCCGTGACCGGGGTGCTGTACGCCGGACTGGGGCGATGGCGACCGGAGGTTGTCTCGGCGGTCCGGTACGTCGGCGCGCTGGTGCTGTTTGCCCACGTGTTCGACGCTGTCACGACGGCAATCGGTGTCGAACTGCTCGACACCGGCGAGCGCTCGACGTTCCCGCGACTGGTGATGGACGTCGCCGCGGACCTGCCGACCGCCGACGTGCTCGGTGAGGCCTGGCTGTTCGTGGTGCTGAAGATTGTCATAGCAACCGGAATCGTCTGGCTCTTTCACGACTACGCCGCGGAGCGACCGAGCGAGGGCAACCTGTTTCTGGCGTTCATGGCCGCCGTCGGTCTCGGGCCGGCCTCGCACAACTTCTTTCTGTTCGTGCTCGGCGTGTAGTCGCCGGCGCGGCGGTAGTCGAAACCGCCACCCTGTTGATTGCCGCGCGCGAACAGCGCCACATGAGCAAACAACCGCACCTGCTCGTCGAGGAGGGCGAACTGGCCGACGTGGCGCTGCTCCCGGGTGACCCCGGGCGGGTCGACCGCATCGCCGGGCAGTGTACGGACGTCGACCTGGTCGCCGAGAACCGCGAGTACAAGACTGTCAACGCCCGGTACGGTGACCGGGAGGTCACCATCTGTTCGACCGGAATCGGCGCACCGTCGGCCGCCATCGCCGCCGAGGAACTCTCGGCGGTCGGCGTAGACACGCTCGTCCGGGTGGGGACCTGTGGCGCGCTCCAGTCGGACATCGACATCGGCGACATGGTGGTCGCAACCGGCGCGGCAAAGGACGAGGGAACGACACCCCGCTACGAGTCACGGACGGTGCCCGCGGTGGCAGACTACGACGTGGTGTCGGCACTCGTCGACGTCTCGGAGGCCCGCGGAGAGACGGTCGGGGTCGGACCGGTCGCCACCGACGACGGCTACTACGCCGAGACCGACGAGTACGTTGCTGCCTGGGAGGCGGCGGGACTGCTGGCGGTTGAGATGGAGGCGGCGGCGCTGTTCTCGCTGGCCCGCAGAAAGGGTCTGCGTGCCGGTGCCATCTGTACCGTCGACGGGAACCTGGTCGAGGGAACACAGAAGGGCGAAACCGACGAGAACGAGGAACTGCCGGAGAAGGCCCGAAACAACGTCGAACGGGCAATCACGATCGCGCTGGAGGCGACCCAGCGGCTCTGAGTACCGGCAGGGCTCGAAGGCAGGGTGACCATCTCGACCACCTCGGTCACCCCGCGGTGACAGCACCCGCGATATCGTTCGTGCTGTCGACGTCGATACAGCCAGGTCGTCTCACTTCTCCTGGGTGGCCCCGGAGAGTCGCTCGTAGACCGGCCAGGAGGCGTCGCCCGCCGGCCGGGACGCGTCCTCGCCGTCGCGTTCCACGCCGCTCCCGGGTTCGACGTGGCCGACAACCGCCGCCGGCGTGTCCCGTTCGTCGAGAGCAGCAACCAGCCCGTCGGCGTCCCCGGGCGCGACGGCGACGAGCAGGGTCCCACCGGTGGTCGCGCGCCAGGGGTCCATCCCGAGTGTCTCGCAGGTCTCACCGACGCCCGGCATGAGCGGGACGGCATCGCTGTCGACGACCAGTCGGACACCGGCGCTCGCTGCCATCTCGAACAGCGCACCGAGCAGTCCCCCCTCGGTGGCGTCGTGCATCGCCGTGACCGTGCCCGCCTCGCGTACGGCCAGCGCATCCCGGACGATACCGGTGTCGGTCAGTCGCTCCTGTGCGAGCGCGAGCGTCTCCGCGGGGAGCTCTATCTGGCCGGAAAACAGCGTCGTCAGCAGCCCGGTCGTCTCGACTGCGGGCCCCTTTGTCACCACGAGCGCATCGCCCGGCCGGGCACCGTCGGGGAGGACAATCCTCCCGGGGTCACCAGCGGCAAAGGCGGTGCCGGCCCCGACCCAGGGCAGTGACGCGTCCTCGTAGCGGGCGGTGTGGCCGGTGGTGACCGCCACCCCGAGTTCGCGACACTCCGCGTCGACGCCTCGCCAGACCGCCGCGAACGTCTCGTCGTCCATCGCCGGCGGCAGCGAGAGAGAGAGTGCCAGATGCGAGGGGGCGAGTCCCGAGACGGCAACGTCCGCGAGCACGAACCGGACGGCAAAGCGGCCGGCCCGCTCGTGACCCAGTCCCGGCAGTATCGATATCGGGTCGGTCGCAACCGCGAGCGCCTGCTCGCCAACCTCGATGACGCCGAAGTCGACGCCGTGTTTCGGGCCCGTGTGAACGTCGTCCCGACTCGCACCGAGTCGTGGTGCGATATACGACTCGAAAAACTCGCGGTCGACCTTTCCTGTCTCCATCCGTGCCGGGTCTCCGGGGCCATTCGTCGTAGGCTTTCGGGTCTCCAGAGCGGGCAGAGACGGTCGGGCCCCGCGCTCACCAGGTCCGGGCCGGCAAGAGCTCGCTCGCCTCGACCACACGCTCGCCGCC
>JAQCNG010000107.1 GCA_028275145.1 Halovenus sp.
CGGGCGGACCCCAATCCAACCGCCAGTTTTTGCCCGTTGTGCTTACCCTCAGATACGCTGTCAGGGGGCTTAATTCCGGCGGTTGTGGCGGAATTGTCGGATTCATCCCCGCCGTGAACGGCGAGGCTTTCTCCTCGAACTTCCGTAACCCCCGAACCGTCAGCGGTATCGCGTTGAACAAACTGGGCAACCCCCGGTGGGCGACACCGTCGAGTGACCGTCGGGGTCGGCCGGCGGTCACCCGTCTGTCGGTGGATCGCCGGCCGCCTCTGTCAGGTTCGTCTCGAAGGCGACGCCCTCGTACCGGGTCGAACGGTCGGGGAGGTAGGTTCCCTCGCGGCCACAGTCGTCGACGAGCGGGCAGACGGTCCGCTCGGGCGGCCAGAGCGCCTCGACGCCGCTCTCGCTCGCGCGAACCGGGGTCGCCTGGCGGTAGGTCAGCGTCGCACCCGCCGACTGGACGAGTCGCACCAGCACCACTACCTCGTCGACCCGCTCGGTCTCCACCTCCGTGCCGACGGCCTCGCCGGCGAGTGACCCGAGTCGAGCACCCTCTCTGTCGACCGACCACCCGAGTTCGAGTTCACCGTCGGGGTCCGAGACACCCCGTGTGGTCACGCCCGCGTCGGTTTCGATGCGGACCCGCGCGTGGGTGACGCGGTCGGGGATGCCGACGGTCGTCTGGCCGGCGAGTCGGGGACCAGAGCGCAGTGACTGCCCCGCCAGCAGGGGCTCGACCTCCCGCTCGCTGGGGTCCGGGGCCCACTCGCCGCGGTAGGTGTAGCGGTAGTAGCTCCGGTCCGGGTAGGCGTCGACCACCGCGAACTCGCCCGCTGGTTCAGGCCCCATCGCGTACACCGCGTCGCCATCGAAGCCGGGGTCGTTCCGCAGAGCCTGAAACGGGTGGTTGAGCCAGTCGCCGTACGGCGTCGGCAGGAACACGACCGCGTTCTCGAACTCGCGGTCCTCGAAGGGCTGGTAGGCCTCCTCGTAGGTGTCGGTGTGAGCGGCGTTGCGCTCCACCGGACCGGCCGCGAGCACGACACTGGTCCCGAGGAGCACAGCGACGAGCGCGGCCGCCAGCACGACCCGACCCGCGGGGAGCGCCGGCACAGCGCCGCTCGCGCGGTCGGTGAGTCCGGTCCGGGCCCGCCAGAGCGCGAGCGCACCGGCCGCACCGAAGATGGCGACCGGCGCGAGCAGGTCGAAGTGGTAGAACGGGCCGAACTGCCCGAGCAGGCCGTCGGTCGGGTCACCCGGCGTTGCGAGGATGTTGTAGTTGCCCCAGAAAAGCACGTTCCCGGCGGGGACGGTGACGAACAGACCGGCCAGCACCACGCGACCGTCGCCATCCTCTAGTGCCGTCGACAGTCCGCCGGGGAGAACTCGCCGGGCAGGACTCCCCGCGAGGAGCCCGAGACCGGCCAGCGCGGTGCCGAGCGCGCCGGCGGGCACCCACCGGGTCAGCAGGTACCACAGCACCTCGGCGTTCGTCCGGAGCGCCACCGGCAGCGAGTACTCCACAGAGTGGCCGAGTATCTCCCGGCGACCCAGGCCGGGGCCGTCACGCGGGGCGAAGGCCTCGTAGGGGAACGTCAGCGCCGACCCCGTGACCGCGGCGTTGTACGCGAGCGTGAGCGCAACAAAGGCGAGACCGACCACGGCAGTGATGGCCTGCCGGCGGACCGCCGCCGTCCTGAGCAGGTCAGTGGTGTCTGCCTCGCCGGCCCGCTCGCGGAGCACAACGGCAATCTCCCGGGTTGCGTGGAGCACGAACGGGGCCGCAAACAGCACCGCCGTGTACGGTCGCATGAGAAAGGCAACACCGATGGTGCCCCCGGCGAGGGCAGCGCTGGTGACCCGGCCGGTCCGGAAGGCGTGCAGATAGGCCACCGCAAAGGCGAGGTTGAAAAGCGTCGTCGGCGCGTACGGCAGGAAAACAGCGGAGGTAACGAGCGTCATCGGCGCGGTTGCGAAGCCGACAGCGGCGAGCAGGCCGACCCGCCGGTCGAACACCATCGCGCCCAGACTGTAGACCAGCGCCACGTTGCCCGCCGCGATGGCGGCGAGTGTCACCCGTGGCTCACCGAACAGCGCCATCCCGACGGCGTACAGCCCCGCCGGCAACGGCTGGTACTTCGGGTACAACCGGCCGCCGTCCTCGACAAAGAACCACGGTCTGACCGCTTCCGCCAGTTCGCCGGGAAACAGGTGGAACTGCCCGTCCAGCAACATCGCGGCCTGCTGGAGGTAGACCCCCTCGTCGTGATTCGAGGAGTGATAGGGAAACAGTTCACTGGCGATCAGAAAGACCGCGAGGCCGGACACCGCCGCAACAAGAGCCGCCAGCAGGCGCTCGCGCGGGTGGAGTCGCTCGGGCAGGCGGAGTCGGTCGAACACGGTCCGTGGTCGGTCGAGGGGGGCCACGCCGGTCAGACCTGCGCACCGGCGTCGCGCATCAACTCGATTGTCGGTTCCAGGTCCGACAGCGCCGTCAGGTCGATGTCGGGCACGTCGAGTTCGTCGATACTCGGCAACGCTCCAACGGGCGATACGCCCGGGTTCGTGGGGTACTCGAACGTTTCGACGGCAAAGTACTCCTGGACCTCCGCCGAGAGCAGATGCCGGACGAAGTTCTCCGCGAGCTCGGGGTCGTCGGTCTCGTCGATGACGGCCGCGCCCGCGACGTTGAACACCGCACCCGCGTCACCGCTGGTGAAGGCCGTGTCTATCGGCGCGTCGGGGCTGTTGTCGAGCACGCGCTGGATGTAGTAGTGGTTCGCAAAGCCCGCGTCGAGTTCACCATCGGCGACGGCCTGCGAGACAGCGAACTCGTCGTTGTACGCCTGGATACCCCCGTCGACGACGTTCTCGACCCACTGCTCGGCCCGGTCGTTCCCCTCCAGCAGGCGCAGGGCCGTCACGAACGCCTGACAGGACCCGTAGGAGGGAGCCCAGCCCAGCTGTCCGTCGAACTCCTCGTAGGCGAGGATGTCAGAGGGCAGGTCGCTCTCGTCGTAGACTCCGGTGTTGTACGGAATCGTCCGGGCACGGCCGGAGGTGCCGACCCACTCCTCCGTGCGGAACTCCTCGGGGACGGTCTCTCTCACCTGGTCGGACAGCGGGCGCGTCCGGCCCTCGTCGGCCAGCGCA
>JAQCNG010000132.1 GCA_028275145.1 Halovenus sp.
GGTCGAAAGAGGTTAACTGTCGCCACGGAAACAGGGTGTGTGGGACTGTACGACTGGTATCTCGCCGCTCGACTCGGGCGTGGTCCGGAGCTTCCGGAGACAGTCGCGCTCGTCATCACCGAGCGTGACCTGCTGGCCGCGGAGGCCTACGACACGCTGGCGGCGTTTCTCCGGTGGGCCTTCGAGTTCGACGCCGAACGGGTCGTCGTCTACGTGAGCCTCCACGACGAGGCGGCGACCACGACACTCCGGCGGGAGTTCGAGCGCCTCGACAGCCCCCGGGAGATGGCGATTCGCACGCCCGGTGACCAGCGCCGCGCCGAGGCCCCCGTCCAGGTGAGCATCGGTCTCGGCGGGAAACACGAGTTCGCCGCGGCCGTCCGGTCGCTCGCCGAATCCGTCGAGGCCGGCGAACTGGGAGCCGAGGAGATCACCGAGGCGGATATCGAGCAACGGCTCGTCTTTCCCGAGGACCCCGACCTCGTGGTCAAGACCGGCGCAGAGCAGCTCTCGGATTTCATGATCTGGCAGTCCGTCTACGCCGAACTCCACTTCACAGACGTCAACTGGCAGAACTTCCGCCGCCGGGAGTATCTGCGTGCGCTCCGGGACTACCAGACCCGACAGCGCCGGTTCGGCGGGTGACTGTCGGCCGCGGTGTCCTGCAACGGGAGCCAGCGCTCACGCCCCGGCCCCGAGCAGGCCGTGCTCGTCGAGACGGTCGAGTGCCTCCTGCAGTCGTTCGGTGCTGTTGGCATACGAGACCCGCGCGTAGCCGGGCGTGCCGAAAGCACTCCCCGGCACCGTCGCGACGTGGGCCTCGCCGATTGCTGCCTCACACCAGGCCTGGTCGTCCTCGGCGACCGGGAGCATCAGGTAGAACGCACCCTCGGGGGTCGGCACCTCGAGGCCGCGGTCGGCGAGTTCCGCGACCAGCATGTCCCGGCGGCGCTCGAAGGCCGCGGTCATCTCGGCGACGGCCTCGTCGGTGTTGCGGAGCGCCTCGACACCGGCGTGCTGGACGAAGTTGGTCGCACACGACACCGAGTGGCCGTGGACCTTTCCCGCCTCCGCGACGAGCTCCTCGGGACCGGCAAAGTAGCCGAGTCGCCACCCTGTCATCGCGTAGGCCTTCGAGAAGCCGTTGAGCGTGACCGTCCGCTCGCTCATCCCCGACAGCGAGCCCAGACTCGTCAGTTCGCGGTCGTCGTAGACGACCCGCTGGTAGATTTCGTCGGAGATGACCGTGATGTCGTGCTCGACGGCCAGGTCACGCACCCCCCGCAGGGCCGCGTCGCTGTAGACCATCCCGTGGGGGTTGCCCGGCGAGTTGACCACCAGCAGTTCCGTCTCGTCGGAGACAGTCTCCCCCAAGTCGTCGAGTGCCCCCTCCAGTCGGAACTCGTAGGGGGTGGTGTCCACGCGTGCGAGCGACCCGCCGGCGAGTTTCGCCATCGCCTCGTAGGAGACCCACGCCGGGTCGACCAGCGCCACCTCGTCACCGTCGTCGACGAGCGTCTGGAACACCTCGTACAGTGCCTGCTTGCCACCGGGTGTGACCATCACCTCCGCCGCGCTGTGGTCGAGGCCGTCGGCCCGGAGTTTCTCGGCGATTGCCTCCCGGAGCGCCGGAATCCCCGGCGAGGGTGTGTAGCCGGTTTCGCCCGCGTCGAGCGCGTCGTGGGCGGCCTGTTTTACGTTCTCGGGCGTGTCGAAATCGGGTTCGCCGACGCTCAGGTCGACAACATCGACACCATCGGATTCGAGCGCGCTGGCCTCGTTGCTGATGGCGAGGGTGGCGCTGGGCGATACACGGCCGACGCGGTCGGTGAAGTCCAGTTCGGTCATGTGTCCTCGAGTTGCTCGGCAAGTTCGACTGCGCTCTCGACGGTCCGCGCGCCGTAGTCGACGCGGGCGCGGGCCTCGTCGTGGCTCATCCCCGGGCCCGTGATACCCAGTGCAACGGGTGTGTCGCGGTCGAGACTGACGTCGGTCAGCCCCTGTGCGGCGGCGTGACCGATCACCTGGTCGTGGTCGGTGTCGCCGGTCACGATTGCCCCGAGCACCGCCACGGCATCGATATCGTCGCGCCGGGCGAGACGGTCGGCCGCCAGCGGCGTGTCGTAGGACCCGGGCACCTCGACTGTCTCGACGAGCGTGGCCGCGCGCTCCTCGGCTGTCTCGCGTGCCCGCTCGGCCATCCGCTCGGTGACCGGTGACTCCTTGTTGAACTGCGCGACCACGAGCCCGAGCCGTACCATGTGTGGAGTCGGGGAGTGTAAGCTAAAAGAACTACCGTTCTCTGCCGAGTGGTCACTCCGGTGTCTGGCCGGGCGGGTGTAGGGCCGGGCAAGGCGATAAGTCCCGGCAGCGCGAACAGAGGGTGTGCTCGTCGTTGCAACAGAGGACTTCGAGGTCTATCACGAACTCGTCACGGACCTGCGCGAACGGGACGTGCCGTTCACGACAGTCGAACCCGACGCGGAGTTTCCCTCCGGCACAGACGTCGTGGTGACTGCCATCGGGGAGGAGGTCGGCGTCCCCGAGGGTGCGACACGCGTCGCGGCCACGCCCGGCGACCCGCGGGCAGCACTCGAGGCGGCTGTCACCACCATGCGCGGCGCGAGCGGTCGCACCGTGGTCGGTATCGACCCCGGCGAGCGCCCCGGAATCGCCGTGCTCCGGGGCGACGTGGTCGCGGCGACGTTCCAGGTGCCCCCCGAGACGGTGCCCGAGGTGGTCCACCGGGAAACCGCCGACGCCGCCGACCCGCTGGTGCGCATCGGCGACGGGGCCAGACTGGTCGGCGCACGCATCGTCGACGGCCTCGACGTGCCGGTCGAACTGGTCGACGAGACCGGCACCACCCCGTATCTCGGGGCCGGCACGCGCGGTCTGGGCGATGTCGTCGCCGCGGTCAACATCGCGCGTATCGAGGGCGAGCGCATCGCGTCTCGTGATGTCGACCCGACGGCCGGCGAACTGAAGCGCATCCAGAACCGCTCCCGGGAGACGGGCGAGACCAACCGCGAAATCGACGCCACCCTCGCCCGCCGCGTCGCCAGCGGCGACCTCACAATCCCCGAGGCGCTCGACGAGCACCGGGACTGACCTGCTCTGTCGACTCCCCGCACCGCAGGTGGGGGCCTCCCGGAGCAATCTCCTCACGAGGCAAACAGCAGTTCACACAGGTCGTGCTGGACGTGGTGGAGTCGCTCGCTCAGTGTCGACCTGCTCATCTCCAGTTTGCTCGCAATCTCCCCGGCGGTTGCCTCCTGTGGAACCTCGAAAAACCCCATCCGGTAGGCCGTCTCCAGCACAGACAGTTGCTGG
>JAQCNG010000149.1 GCA_028275145.1 Halovenus sp.
GAGGAGGGTCTACTTGACGAAGACACGCTCATCGTCGCCATTGAACGAGACGATGCAGAGGCACCTATCACGCCGCGGGGACAGACCCGTATCGAACGCGGGGACCTACTGACGGTGTATTCCGGCACCGGTGCAACCCCGGAAGTGACGGATATCTTCGGCCACCACGAGGACCACGCCACGAACAACGACAACGGCTTCAGTTTATAATCAGCCTCTTCGCTCATCAAATACATTCACCACTCAATGACTATCTCGGATCTTGAATCGGAGTTAACTCATCTCCTTGACCTGCACACCGTCGTACAATCAGTGGGTGTGATCATCGTATGATTGTAGACACACGCACCGTTGGCCGTGACGTTGGCCGTATCATCCAGGCCATCTCACTGATGATGCTCGTCTCCATCGTCGTGGCAGCCCTGAACAGCGAATTCTTTGCCATCCCTGCGTTCGGTGTCTCTACAGTTATCATGGCCGGACTCGGGACTGGTCTCGTCCGGCGATACCGGGGCGCGGACCCACCGGAGAAACGGGAGGCGATGGTCACCGCAGCTACCGCGTGGGCGCTCATCGGTGTGCTTGGCGGTCTGCCGTTTCTCCTTATCGCGTGGACAATCCAAGTGGACCCGTTCCCGGTCTGGACGAATACACCGCCGATGGATGCGACGACAGCTATCTTCCTCAACCCGCTTGACGCGGTGTTCGAGAGTATGAGTGGCTTCACCGGTACCGGACTCACGGTTGCTGCTGTCGAAGAAGAGCTTCCACGCTCGCTTCACTGGTGGCGGTCGTTCATCGAATGGGTCGGCGGTGTCGGCGTAATTGTGCTGACTGTCGCTATCCTTCGACGCGGTGGGAGCAGTGGTTCGTATACCCTCTACGAGAGTGAAGCCCGCTCCGAGAAGATCCATCCGAGTATCGTGACGACAGTCCGGGAGATCTGGAAGATTTTCGTGGGGCTCACGCTCGCGTCGATCCTCCTGTTCCTCCTCGTTGGAATGCCGCTGTGGGATGCGATCAACCATGCCATGACCGGGATTGCGACCGGCGGGTTCTCCGTGCATGCCGCGTCGATCGGCCACTACGACAGTCCGCTCATCGAGTATGCAACGGTGCCCGTGATGGTTGCCGGTAGTATTGCGTTCCCTGTCCACTATCTGATCTTCAAGGGTGAAGTTCAGAATCTGTATGCCGACCTACAGACGCGATGGGTGTTCATTTGGTTCACTGTCGGGTCGCTCGCATTAACGGGGATTCTGTACGCAAATGGGCAGTACGCAACGCTCGAAGAGACGTTCCGGATTGGGCTGTTCCAGTTCGTGTCGGCGACGTCGAACGCCGGGTTCGGTACTGCGACAATCGGCGGTGGGACCGAACAGGTGTGGAGCGCGGGTGCCACGCTCCTGGCGTGTGTCGGGATGCTGACTGGCGCGGCAGCCGGGTCAACTGTCAGTGGCCTCAAACTCATTCGAGTGATTACGCTCATCAAGGGGACGGCGTGGCAGATTCGGAACGTGTTCCGACCACAGACGGCAGTTCGGTATCTCCAGATTGGTGAGCGTCGTCTCAGCGAAGGGCAAGCACAGCGCGAATTCACCGAAGCGACGGTGGTGTTTCTGCTCTGGATTACGTTTCTCGCAATCGGTGTTGCGGTCCTACTCTCAGTCTTGTCGCCGGCGCATCCGCTGGAGTACGTGATTTTCGACGTGATGAGTGCACAGAGTAACGTCGGGCTGGATTCCGGGATCACCGGGCCGGATATGCCGGCGATTGCGAAGGGAATGCTGATCATCAACATGTGGGTTGGACGGCTCGAAATCATCCCCGTTGCAGTGCTACTTGGATCGATTTTCCAACGCCTTGACCTCTACCGGTAATGGTGTACGAGATGTTCTCGGTATCACGTCTGAAGAGCGAGACGTGATTGAGCAGTACCTGGAAGAGTTCCAAGTGTACTGACGCCTATCGTTTGACTGTAAGATGAAATAGACTCACTGACGGTGTTCTAACAACGATATCGCCTCAGTAACAATGCTGAGCCGGTGTTCAACGAGCTCCCACTCCTTGGCCGTGTCATGGATGTGATTGGTGTCCTGCGGGGAATCAGTTGTATCACCGTGGCTCCTGAGTGATTCGGGGGATTCCACACCGTACTCGTCACTCCACGCGTTAATCTTCGCCTGTAATTCGTCGCGGATCCCGATGAGTCCGTCACGGTCGTGGGCGGAGTAGGCTTCGAATAGTCTGGAACCGGGTATAGAGCGGGTCAGGAGAATACAGAGTCTGGTCACCTGCGTTGTGTCCGAGAACGAGTGAGCAATCCACAAGGCTATCCAAGTGGTTTCTCGTAGTCTCAACGGACACCGCAGCTTCCTCCACGATGTATTCTGCAGGCCGTGGCTCACTGACAGCTAAAACGACATCCCGGACCCTGTCAAACGTGGTCGTGTTCTCTTTCCAAGCCCTCTCGCCGGGCCGAGTCATACTCGAAACCTTTGTCTTCAGCGTCATAAAGTCGGGTGGTGGGATGAAAACTCAACAGACGCAGGAGTCATATGTGCATATCCGCGGGTACTGACACTCTATACGGTCTGCAAACCCCTGAACCTAATACCTCTACCTTCATGTCAATAAAAAAGTGATTTGTAGTAATCCAAACTGCGAAGTTGGGCAGACAGTGGCCGCACAATCGATATAGCGTCATATGGTTTATCCCGGCCGCACAGCTCCAGACGTTCGAGAAAATTGGAATAAACAGTTTTGTATTACGAAACAACAGGAAACAAACGAGCGCCGCGTTTGCGCCGACCGGTTCGATTGCTCACAGTTGCGATTCACGAACACGGTCGTTTCGGTATCTCTCGGGAGAGAGCGGTTTCTCGTCACGGTCGACGTCCGACCGGCCCCGGATTCACGGCGACAACCCGATGACGGGGGTCGCAGGGGTTGGTCACTCAGACACGGCTCTGTCGATGTTCCGTGCGCGAGAGGTCACCAGTTCCAGTCGATGGTTGGACCCGAACAGTCCCGACGGTTAGCTACTCGCTTCGGCGTGGAACCTCGTTCAGTCGCCGGGTTGTGCGGGCCGGTCTCAACCCGATTCCACGGGTCAGACAACCCGGTATCCGGGGCAGGGCTCCCGACAGATGCCCTCGCCCGAACGCTGAGGGCCGAGTGGACCCGCAGCGGACAGCACTGATCGCCGGAGCAACAGCCAGCAGGGGCAGAGACCGGTCAGGGACACAACCCGCGGGCGGTCAGCAGGGCCAGTTCCTATCCGAAAGTGTGCAGCGACCGCCCGGCAGGACGACACCCGGCGCGGGAGAGACGCCCCGGATACCGGCAGTGCCGCGTCGGATGTCTGTCCCCACCGAACCGAGAGTCTCCGTACCGGGTCGTGGGAGAGCAAACGGAACTGGAGTCAAGATGAGGTGGGTGGTTCCCCCGTCTGAGGCCAGACCTGGGACGCCTCACTCTACTGTGTCTGTGAGACACGTATCTCGAGGTGGGCGCACAGATGTACCGGCGAGACGCTGTGACCGCCGCAGGATATCTACCCCAATATAAAGAGCCTGCATCGGGAAGAGAACCGCAGTCGAATCCCCCCGAACCCGCGAAACCCACCAGACAGCAAACCAGGAGCGCCTCTCCCCGGGGACAGCCGGTAGTGTAGTTCAGATATCAGGAGTTCGAACACGCTATTCGACCCGACGGGTAAATCTGTTTAGATGGATATCTAGTATCACCTGCTGTGCGAGAGCGCTGAGTCCGCCGATTGACGATGTTAGTTACTCGTCTAAGGTCACTTAGGTGGACAACTGCCATCAGATTGAAGTTGCGGGGGGACGACTGAGCAGATATGGGTGAATCCGAGCGCGACACCGCCCGAACTGTCGTCCAGACATACGTTCCAGCCTACCAGCGGGACCAGTGGGACGAACACGCCGAGCAACTGGGCATGAGTCGCAGTGAGTTCGTCCGGTCGATGGTGCAGGCCGGTCGCCGCGGGTTTGGGGCAGAGGGACCCGAACCGGAGCACGGAGCCGGCGACACGGCGAGCCAGGAGTCGCTGGACGACCAAGTCTGCGAGGCACTCGCGGCGTCGGCCCCACTCTCCTGGGAGGAGTTGCTCGCGGCAGTCACCGGAGATATCGAGTCCCGACTCGAGACGACACTGCAACGTCTCCAGGAGAACAACGAACTGCGCTACAGCGGCCGTCAGGGCGGGTACGTCCTCGAGGACGGTGAGAGCGCGTGAGCGAGTTGGACCCGGACGGCACAGCCAGTGCCACCGGTCAGGACCACGTCGAGTACTTTCTCGAGGATATCACGTACCAGGGGAAGTCCCCGCGTACGCGCGAGGCCTACGGCCGTGTCCTGCGGGAGTTTCGGCGGTATCTGGACTCCCGGGGGCTGGACCTCGAGTCGGCGAACCACCGGGATTGCATGGCCTACATCCACCAGCTGCGCGGCGACGTCGGCGAGAGCACCGTCGCCACCTACGCCTCCTATCTCCATCGGTTCTACGAGTACATGACCCGTGTCGACGCGTTCCCGGAGAACCCGATGGCGGTCGTGCTGGAGGAACTCGACGAGGAGATACACACCGACCCCGCACGCCGGGACATCTCGGTCGCGGAGATGCGGTCGTTCGTGGCCGCGATACCCCACCCGCTCGACCGCGCAATCGTGGTCACACTGCTCAAGACGGGGATCAGGGCGGGCGAACTCTGCAATCTCGACGCGCGTGACCTGTTTCTCGCCGACTCCCCACTGGAGAGCGCCCACCGGCCACGACTCGACGGCCGCTCGGACTCGCTGTACGTCGACAGCACGCCCGCTGGCTCTGCGGTGTACAACGGTGAGCGCCGGACAGCCTCGAACAAGCGCAAGCGCGAAACGACCATCCCCGTCGACGACGAGCTCAGGACCGTGCTGGAGCGGTGGCTGGCGGTTCGGCCCGACCCCGTCTCGCCGGCAGAGCCGCTGTTCGTCAGCACCAGTACACAGTGGGGGCAGCGGCTCACACCGGATGTGGTCCATCACATCGTCACCGGACACACCCGTGATGCGGGCTGGTACCGGGAGGGTGGCGGCCCCGAGGAGAACGTCACACCCCACTACTTCCGGCACTTCTTCACGACGCATCTCCGTGACCGCACGGGCGACCGCGGCATCGTGAAGTATCTCCGCGGAGATGTTGCACAGGATATCATCGATACCTACACTCACGACTGGGGCGACCGTGTCCGGGACGTCTACGAACAGTATATCTACACCATCTTGTGATGCTGTGTCAACCCCGACCGAGTAAACCATATAACGCTATATCCAACGGTGGTCGATGTTCGATACACCAAAGTAATCGTCGGGCAAAAGACGGCGCATGACCGCAGAGACCGACACGGGTGAGTACGACCCCGAGAGTCCGACGCCGCCGGCAGACGAACCGCCGCACCGGAGCACCGCGCCACAGAGTGTGTTCACGTCCAGACAGGTTGGCATCGGGTTTCTGGTCCTGTTCGTCGGGGTTGCTGTCGTCGTCGGCCTGACGCTGAGTCTGGCCTGAGTCATCGTCTGCGCGGACACAAGCTACTTCTGTTCAACTCACACAACTGTTACATGGTTGTTCCGCTCGAGATGGAGTGGCGACATCTGCTGTTCGAGAACTGGCCTGTGGACCCGGATACGGTCGCGGCTCACCTGCCGACCAGTGTCGAGGTGGACGAACACGACGGCTCGGCCTGGCTCTCGGTCGTCCCGTTCGCGAACCGGTCGGTCCGCCCGAAGGGTCTGCCAGGCGCGCTCGGGGTCGACCTCCCGGAACTGAATCTCAGAACGTACGTCACCCACGACGGTGTCCCCGGTGTTTACTTTTTCAGCCTCGACGCCGAGGGGTTGGCGGGCGTCGTCGGTGCGCGACTGTTTCACCATCTTCCGTACTACTACGCCCGCATCTCGATGGCGTCGACTGACGACGGCGTGTCGTTCTCGAGTCGGCGGTTCGAACCGGGTGAGCGACCCGCCCGCTTCGAGGCCACGTACCAGCCAGACGGCGAGGTGTTCGACTCCCGGTCGGACCCGCTCGCCGAGTTTCTCGTGGAGCGCTACCGGTTCTACACCGAGGGAACCGATGGCTCACTGCGCTACTCGGAGGTGAGCCACGAACCGTGGACGCTGTACCCCGCGACAGCGACCGTCGAGACCCGAAGTCTGCTCCGGGCGAACGGGTTCCGCAGACCCGACACGGAGCCGGTACGTTACTACAGCCCGGGCGTCGACATCGAGGCCTCACGAAGCAAGCGGACGAACTGACCTGACCACCGCCGGGTCCTCACACCGGCAGCCACGACCCGCGGCGTCGTTCGAGACGCCCCCTGACGAGCGGGAGGAGTCGCGAGAGACCCGACTCGAAGCGCTCGAACTCCAGTAACTCGAAGCGCTCGTCGCGGGTGAGTACCTCACCTGTCCGGCGGTTGAGGGTGCATCCGCCGGCGACGTGGAACCAACCCGGCGCGAGCGCGTCGTGGAGACGCCCGGCGACGCCGCGTGCGCGAACGTGTTCGAGAAATCTGAGTTCCCCACCGGGCCGGACGACGCGCGCGAGTTCGTCGAGCGAGGCACTCAGGTCCTGTACCGTGCAGAGAACGAACACCGCAACCGCCGTATCAAAGGAGTCATCGGGGTAGGGGAGTTGTTCGCCGCCGGCATCGACGAGTTCGATATCCGCCTCGAAACCGGCGGCGCGGTCGGCCGCCCGCTGGCGCATGTGCGGGTCCGGTTCGACGGCGTGGACGGTCAGGTCTGCCGGGAAGTGTGGAAACATCGCCCCGGTGCCGGAGCCGAGGTCGAGCACCGTGCCCGAGAGCCCCTCCGCGAGCTGTGCCCGGTGGTCCGCGAGCAGCAGACGCTCGGGCAGTGCCATCACCGGGTCGTAGACCCGCGCGAACAGCGGATACCCACTCTCGTGGGTGTGGTCTCCGGCGCTCATCTGTCCGGTGCGGGCGACGTGAGCAGGCCCAGATCACGGACCGCGCCGACCTGTCGGTACATCCGGCACCCGATACAGAGGCCCGTTGTCGCACTGAGCGTCGCCAGGACTCCGACGACAGCCACCAGTCCGTAGCCCGCGAGAGCGAGTGAGCCGACACCGCTCGTGCCTGCCACACCGAGCAGCGCCGACGCGACAGTCGTGAACGTGGCACCGAGCACCCGTGCGAACCGGTGGGGGATGGCCGATTCGGTTGTCTCCGGAGGGTCGGTGACCCGTCGCGCGAGACTGCGCCAGAGGAATCCGTAGGGGTCGACGCGCCACCGGGAAACCACCGGCACGACCAGCAGTACCGCCAGCACGTAGACGAGCGCTGTCTCCTGCAGTGTGACCGCGCCGAGTGCCAGCACGGCCGTGACGGCCTGTCCGAACCGCGGCCCCCGTGGGTCGACCTCGTCGATCATGTACCGATACAGAGAACCGCGACCGGCATAACCGTTCGGTCCTGGCTGGACGGTGAGTCGTCGCTCAACTGGCCCGTTCGGCCGTCTCGCCCGAACTCCGCCTGGCCTGCCACCTCCACCCAGTCGTCCTCTCGGGGCGTCGCACCGTCGTGTGTACCCTCGGAGACTGCGGTCTAACTGGTCGCCGTGTGTACTGTCCAGCGCACACAGAACAGGCGACGAACCCCCCGACAGTACTGGCACCACCGGACGCAGTCGGACGGGCCCCACCGCCGTCCACTTACGACGCATATCGGCACGCGACTCTCTTGTTTTATCCTCTTCTGGTACCGAAAAGTATTTATCTGGGGCAGTTCAGTTTACGAATGTCCATTTGTCTGCGTCTGCCGGCCACGCAATATCATCATCTTAATATCCCCTTATTTGCTCTTAACAGACTATGTCCATTTCAGGGTTATCCTGATATGTGTGGACCGACTCTCTCTGTTCAACATGGTAGAGGGTCACGAAGACAGTAGCGCGACGGGACTGGCAGACCCGTCGGATGCCCGCTCGAACTGCGGTGTCGGGGTCGTGATGGACCTCGACGGCGGGTCGAGTCACAGAGTCGTAGACGATGGACTATCACTTGTGGAGTGTATGGAACATCGCGGAACAACGGGAGCCGAGGAGAGCACGGGTGACGGGGCCGGTATCATGCTCCAGATTCCGCACGGGTTCTTCGACGAGGAGCTTCAGTTCGAACTCCCCGACCCCGGCGAGTACGCCGTCGGGTCACTGTTTCTCCCTCAGGAGGAGGCGGCACGGGCCGAGATTATCGCGTTCGTCGAACAGCAGATGACCGCCGAGGGCCTGGAGGTGCTGGGCTGGCGGTCGGTCCCGACGGACAACGAGAGTCTCGGGGCAACAGCGCTCGACTCCGAGCCCGATGTCCGGCAGGTGTTCGTGACGAGCCCCGACACCGATGGGTTGGACGAGAGCGACAGCCAGTCGGCCGGGGAGGGTGTGGACGCGTTCGACCAGCGGCTGTACGTCGCCCGTCGTGCCCTCGAGAACGCCGTCGAAGAGCAGGAGCCGCCGGGTCACGAGCGGTTCCACGTCGTCTCGCTGTCTCGCAAGACTCTGGTCTACAAGGGCCTGCTCACGGCCGGGCAGGTCTCGACGTACTACCCCGAGTTGCGCGAGGAGCGAATGCAGTCCACCTTCGCCCTCGTACACGCGCGATTCTCGACGAACACCCTCGGCGCGTGGCATCTCGCACACCCCTACCGGCGGATCATCCACAACGGTGAGTTCAACACCATACAGGGCAACATAAACTGGATGCGCGCACGGGAGACGGACCTCGAACATCCGGCTCTCGGGGCGGATATCGAGACGATCAAGCCGATTATCGACGACCCGGAGCAGTCCGACACCGCGAGCGTCGACAACGCCCTGGAGCTGCTGATGCTCGGCGGACGGTCACTGCCACACGCGCTCCGGACGCTCATCCCCGAGGCCTGGCGCGGCGAGGCAAACGGTGTGACCGGGCAACGACGGGCGTTCTACGACTACCACGCCTCGCTGGTCGAACCCTGGGACGGCCCGGCGCTGGTGGCCGCCACGGACGGGGAACGTGTCGGTGCGGTGCTCGACCGCAACGGCCTTCGGCCCTGCCGGTACGACGTCCTCGAGGACAACACGCTGGTGATGGCCTCGGAGGCTGGTGCGCTCGACTACGACGAGAGCGAGATTCGGGAGCGCGGACGCCTCCAGCCCGGCCAGTGTTTCCTGGCGGACCCCGAGGAGGGGCGTATCGTCCCCGACGAGGAGGTGTTCGACGACCTCGTGGACCCGAAGTACGGTGACTGGGTCGACCGCGAGCAACGGCGTCTCGACGATGTCTCGCCGGGCGACGACAGCACCCCCACCGGCGAGGTGACCGCGCTGCGCCCACAGCAGGCCGCCTACGGCTACACCTTCGACGAGGTGGACCACCTGCTGGAGCCGATGGCCGAGAAGGGCAAAGACCCGATCGGCTCGATGGGTGACGACACCCCGCTGTCGGTGCTCTCACAGTTCAACCGCCCGCTGTTTACCTACTTCAAACAGCTGTTCGCGCAGGTGTCGAACCCGCCGCTCGACTACATCCGCGAGGAGCTGGTGACGAGTCTCGAAACCCGGCTCGGCAACCAGCGTAACCTGCTCGCGGAGACCCCCGAGCACGCCCGACAGCTCGTGCTCGACTCGCCCGTGCTGACTGACCAAGAGACAACCGATATTCTGGGCCTGGACGGCGATATCTCGACCGGTGTGGTCGATATCACCTACGACCCCGACGAGCACGACCTGGCAGGTGCGGTCGAGCGTGTGCGTGCGGACGCCTCGGCGGCGGCCGAGGACCACGACATCGTCGTGCTCTCGGACCGGTCGGCCGGTCCCGACCGTGTCGCCGTGCCATCGCTGCTCGCGACCGGTGGCGTCCACCACCACCTTGTCCGGAACGGCCAGCGCAACCACGTCGGACTGGTCGTCGAGTCGGGCGACCCCCGGGCGGTCCACCACATCGCGACGCTGGTGGGGTACGGGGCCGGCGCGGTCAACCCGTATCTGGCCTACCAGACCATCACCGACCTCGTCGCGGGCCCGGACGGCGCGGACCCCGGGGTGGCAATCGACGCCTACATCGAGGCTGTCGAGGACGGCCTGCTGAAGACGATGGCGAAGATGGGTATCTCGACGGTCGAGAGCTACCAGGGCGCACAGATATTCGAAGCGGTCGGCCTCTCCTCCTCGTTCGTGACGGAGTACTTCGAGGGAACGGAGAACCGCACCGAGGGCATCGGTATCGAGGAGATCGAGTCGGACCTGCTGGCCCGTCACGAGCACGCCTGGACCGACGAGGGCGACATCGAGCGTGTCGGCGAGTACGAGAACCGCACCGGTGGCATCTACCACCAGTGGAACCCCGAGACGGTGAGCACGCTCCAGCAGGCGGTTCGCACCGGCGACTACGAGCAGTACCGGGAGTTCGCCGAGCTGGTCAACGACCAGAGCGAACAGCTCGCGACGCTCCGGGGACTGCTCGAGTTCGACGCCGACGACCGCGAACCGGTGCCCATCGAGGAGGTCGAGCCGGTGACAGACATCGTGGAGCGCTTCGAGACGGCCGCGATGAGTCTCGGCTCGCTCTCGCCGGAGATGCACGAGAACAACGCTATCGCGATGAACCGCCTCGGCGCGCGGGCAAACACCGGCGAGGGCGGCGAACCGCCCGAGCGGTTCGACACCGAGAAGGGGTGTGCCACGAAACAGGTCGCCTCCGGGCGGTTCGGTGTCACCTCGACGTATCTCTCCTCCGCGGAGCAGATTCAGATAAAGATGGCCCAGGGCTCCAAACCCGGCGAGGGGGGCCATCTCCCCGGGAAGAAGGTTAACGAGATGATCGCCCACGTCCGCTACGCGACACCCGGTGTGGGGCTCATCTCGCCGCCGCCGCTGCACGACATCTACTCCATCGAGGACCTCAAACAGCTCATCAGCGACCTGAAGGCTGCCAACCCCGACGCCGACGTGAACGTCAAACTCGTCGCGGAGGCCGGGGTG
>JAQCNG010000156.1 GCA_028275145.1 Halovenus sp.
TACGTCCGACGTGAAAGCCGCGTCGTCTCTCGTGTCATACCGCAGGGTTCGCCGAAGACAGACCTAAAAGTGGCCCGTTGTTTCTCGTCCGGAGATGGGTCTCTCGGCTGGCTATCACGCGACGCGGGTGGTCGAGGGTTCGGCGACCACCCGGGACCGGTCGTCCCCGGACTTCGGTGCGGACGGGCACCCTGCGTCCCGATACCACCCGAGACGCCACCGGCGTGCGGAGACCCCGACAGAGAGACCAAGCCAGGGGTGGGCTGTTGGCTCCACAAGACAGCCCGGCTCGGGTGTTCCAAGCACCCGGGCGTTCTCTCGAACCGAACGCCCCACGGAACCGGTCTGTCTCTACCATTTGTTACGGGACAAACGGTGGTAACTCTACCGGTTTGTCCCAAAACAAACGGTAAAGTAGGGGGAGAACCCATCTCTGAGTGAATGACCGACGAGACACGAGATGAACGCGGACAGTTCGCTCCCGAGTACGCCGACGAGGGCTTTCTCGACGCAGTCCGAGCGCACGAACCGGCCGGGACAAGCGAGGTGGCTGACGCGGTCGGCTGTACGACACAGAACGCAGATTACCGGCTCCGGCAACTCCGCGACGCGGGCTATGTCGAGAGCAAGAAAGTTGGCCGGTCGCTCGTGTGGACGCTCGCCGACGACACATGACCGCGCCGTCACTCCCGACGGGATACGACACTGCGAAGCACGTCCAAGCTGGCCACACGGACTGCCACGTCACCGTCGGATTCGACCGTGACCAGGTGCATATCCCTCGCTTTCTCGTCCAACTGCACTACCAGGCCGACACGGACCCCATTCGATGGGAGGCAATCGCCCGAATGGACCACAACGAAACATCGGCGCTTGGGCACGACATCCACACCGAGGGGCTCCACGTCGACGTGGCCCGTCGCTCTTCGGATACCGTTCACCTACAACTACCCCACGGGACGCTCCCCGCGAACCGTGGGATTGTAGTTCGGGGGTGTGACAGATACCTCCGGCAGCACGCGGCGTATTTCATCGACGTGTACGAGGAACGCCGCTCGCCCGGTGGACCGCCACGGTGGTCCCCCGACGGCGGGCAAGACGTCCACACGTTTATTACTCCGAACCTACTATCGAAGAGTATGAGTCAGGAACCGGCGACCGACGACGGCCTGACGCCCGAGGAACTGAGCGAGGTGCTCGCCGAGGCGACGGGGACGACCGCCGACGAAATCGAGCGCGGAGCCGAGGAACTCGACATCGCTCCACCCGAAGAGGCGACTGTCGTCGAACCTGCCGACGAGTGAGGCGCTCTTTATGTACCCGGACCGCAAGAAGGAGCTGAACCCCCTTAGTAGGAGCCAGGGGTGGGATTCGAACCCACGAACTCCCGATTACAAGTCGGGTGCTTGAACCGCCCAAGCTCCCCTGGCGCAGTTTGATGTTTGCAGGCATCCTTTGAGTGTGTGTCGTTTCCGTGCCGTCGGCCAGCCGACCCGACCCCGCAGAGACAACGGGGCTGTGGCATCTCACAGACAGAGACGTGTCCCAGCAGTTTTATCCACCGACCGGGTAATCACAGGTCAGATGGGCACACGACGGCTCTATCTGGGACTGTGGCTGCGGATGGCAGTCGCGCTGGCGCTTTCGCTCAGCGGTCTGTTGGTGTTGCTCGCCGCTGAGTTCGTAGTCGCGGGTGTCGTCTTCTTTTTCCTGCTGGGTCTCGGGCCGGTGCTCGGCGGTATGCTGCTGGTTTTCGCGGCGCTCCTCGTGCCGCTCGTCGGTCTGTACTGGCTCGTCAGTCTCCGTCGGGGCTGGGTGGAGCTGTCGGACCTGCTCGGTCGCATGGAGACAGACACATCATCGCCGAACACGCAGACCGGAGACCCCCGACCGGGAGTTGGTCGGTCAGACGACCCCTGGCTTCGGAACCCGCCGACAGTCCGGCGGGTCGCCCGTGTGCTCGGACTGCTCGTCTGTGCCGGGTTCGGTCTGGTTCTCGGCGGTGCACTGCTGTACCGGGTGCCCGAGGTCGACCCGCTTCCGGTCGGTCTGGTCGGTGGCACACTGGGTGTCGTCGGGTTCACCGGGTGGGTGGTCTACGGCGAGTTCCGGTCGAGAAGCAGTGTCCGTGCCGACCTCGAGGCGGAGTACGATATCGTCTCGGACCCGGAGCGGGAACACGAGGTGCAACGCCGGGTCCGTCGCCTCGCCGGACAGGCAGATAGCCCGGTCCCGAACGTCGAGATCGGCGCATCGTACCTCCCGCGGGCCGCGAGTGTCGGCTACCGGCCGGGGGAGTCGGTGATTCTGGTCTCCCGCGGCCTGGTGGACTCCCTCGACGACGAGGAACTGGACGCCGTGCTGGCCCACGAACTGGCACACCTGCTCAACCGCGATGCCGCCGTGATGACCGGGCTCACCTTCCCCCGGTCGAAGATCAGCGGACTTTCCAGCCTCGTGCTCAAGACCGACGATGCCGCGATACTTTTCTTCCCGGTGTTTGTCGCCGCGATACCGGTGTACATCGCGAACAGACTCGCCGTCCCGATGGTCGCCCGGTACCGGGAGTACGTCGCCGACGACGCGGCCGCCGAACTCACCGGTTCCCACGCGGCGATGGCGAGCGCACTCGTCACGCTGGACCGGGAGTACGCGGCGCAGTACACGCAGGACCTCCGGGTGGGGTGGTCCACAGCGGCGTTCGGTGTGGTGCCGCCACCGTGGGAGGAACGGAGGGTGCTCGACGGGACGATACGGTTTCTCCGCCGCCGGGTGTTCGGCACTCACCCGCGCACGGAGGCACGCGTCGAGCGCCTCCGCTCGCGTGACCCGTGACCCCGCCGGAGAACGAGCAAAACATCCAGCCCGAGTTCACACAATCTGGGTACCGTGTCGGTCGCTCCCGAGGATTCGGTCGAGAGTGGTGGGCTCGAACGGAACAACCGCCTCTGCCGGGCGCTGTTGCTCGGACACGCCGGGACAGGGGTCACTCGAACTCATCGAGTGTGGTGTTGATGCCGGTTCTGACGTCGCGCACGAGCGTTCCCTCCATGTCCAGCCCCAGCACGCGAATCGCGGCGTTCCCGACCTGTTCGGCGGTGGCCGCCGGGGCGTAGATGCCCAGTCGCCACTGGTCGCGCTGTGCCGCACGGAGTGCGTTCACCAGCGTGGACTGCTCCCCGAGTCGCCGCACCTCGCCGTTGACCAGCACCCGCGAGGTCGACTCTTTCATCTCCGGTTCGGCCGGCACGTCGAGCAACACCGTCGTCGGGTCGACCCCGGCCTCATCGGCGACTGCCGCCTCCATCTCCCGGCG
>JAQCNG010000157.1 GCA_028275145.1 Halovenus sp.
ATCCGCATGCAGGACATCGACAACGTCGGCAAGACCGGCCGTCACACGATGGCCTTCGAGATGATGGGTCACCACGCGTTCAACGCCGACGAGGGGACCGACTACGCCTACGAGGGGGAGGTCTACTGGAAGGAGGAGTGTGTGGCCTACTGCGAGGGGTTCTTCGAGCGGTTCGGGGTCGACCTGGAGGAGCTGGTCTACATCGAGTACCCCTGGTGTGGCGGCGGCAACGCCGGGCCCGCGCTGGAGGTCATCTACCGGGGACTCGAACTCGCGACGCTCGTGTTCATGTCGATGGAGCGCGACCCGGACGGTGAGTACGAACTCCACGACGGCAACAGCTACAGCCTGATGGACCGCCGCATCGTCGACACCGGCTACGGTCTGGAGCGCTGGACCTGGATGTCACAGGGCACGCCCACCGTCTACGAGGCGATCTACCCCGAGATGATCGACACGCTCACCGAGAGCGTCGGCATCGAGCACACCGAGGAGGAGGCCGCCATCGTCCACGACGCGGCACGGCTCTCGGGCACGCTCGACATCGACGACGTCGACGACGTTGAGGCCGCCCGCGCGGAGATTGCCGGGGAACTCGGCGTCGACGTCGACCGGTTGCGGGCGCTGGTCGAGCCACTGGAGGATATCTACGCAATCGCCGACCACAGCCGGACGCTGGCGTACATGCTCGGGGACGGCATCGTCCCGTCGAACGTGGGGACGGGCTATCTGGCGCGGATGGTGCTGCGTCGGCTGAAACGGCTCGCCGACGGCGTCGGCGTGGACGCGCCGCTCGACGAACTCGTGGACATACAGGCCGAGCGACTCGGCTACCAGAACCGCGACACAGTCCGCGAGGTGGTCCGCACCGAGGTCGAAAAGTACCGTGAGACGCTGGCCCGGGGCGAGCGCCGTGTCGAGAGTCTCGCCGAGGAGTACGCCCGCGAGGGTGTGCCAATCCCCGCGGGCGAACTGGTCGAACTGTACGACTCCCACGGCATCCAGCCCGACACGGTCGAGGAGATTGCGAGCGAGCACGGCGTCGACGTCGCGGCTCCGGACGACTTCTACGCGCTCGTGGCCGACCGCCACGAGGGCGGTCAGGCCGAGGAGACTGTCGACAGCGAGGACGAACGCCGGTTCACAGACCTGCCAGAGACCGACCGGCTCTACTACGAGGACCAGAGCCGCATGGAGTTCGAGGCGATGGTGCTTGCGGTGATCGAGCGCGAGGACCGGGAGGGGGCAGACTACGACGTGGTGCTCGACCAGACGATGTTCTACCCCGAGGGCGGCGGACAGCCGGCCGACCACGGGACACTGTCGACCGACGACCTGACTGTCGACGTGCTCGACGTCCAGCAGGTGGGTGACGTGGTGGTCCACCGGACCGACGGCGACCCGGGGACCGGCGAGTTCGTCCGCGGGACAATCGACAGGGAGCGACGGATGCGGCACATGCGCCACCACACCGCCACCCACATTGTCGGCCACGCCGCCCGGCAGGTGCTGGGCGAGCACATCCGGCAGGCCGGCGCACAGAAAGGCACCGACAGTGCCCGACTGGACGTGCAACACTACGAGTCCGTCACCGAGGAGGAGGTGACAGCGATCGAGCGCCGCGCAAACAACCTGGTGATGGCCGACGAGCGGGTCACACAGGAGTGGCTCGACCGCAACGAGGCCGAGAAGCGCCACGGGTTCGACATCTACCAGGGCGGCATCCCCGAGGGCGAGCAGGTCCGGCTCATCCAGACCGGCCCCGACACGCAGGCCTGTGGCGGCACCCACGTCTCCTACACCGGCGAGGTCGGCACAATCAAGCTACTCAACACCGAGCGGGTGCAGGACGGTGTGGTCCGACTGAGCTACGCCGCGGGCGAGGCGGCAATCGAGGCGGTCCAGCGCACCGAGCGCCGTCTCGCAGCGACCGCCGACGTGCTCGACGTGAGCCCCGCGGAGGTGCCCGAAACCGCCGAGCGCTTCTTCGAGGAGTGGAAGGCCCGGGGCAAGCGCATCGAGCAACTGAAAGAGGAACTCGCGCAGGCCCGCGCGAGCGGTGGCGACGACGGCGAGGAGGTCGACCTCGACGGGACGAGCGCCGTCGTCCAGCGGCTGGACGGCGACATGGAGCAGTTGCGCGCCACCGCGAACGCGCTCGTCGAGGAGGGCAAGGTCGCGGTCGTCGGCTCCGCCGCGGACGGCGCACAGTTCGTCGTCGCGGTGCCCGACGGCGTGGCCGTCGACGCCGGCGACGTGGTCGGCAAACTCGCACGCCGGGTCGGCGGGGGCGGCGGCGGCCCGCCGGAGTTCGCGCAGGGCGGTGGCCCCGACGGCGAGGCCCTGGAGGAGGCACTCGCCGAGGCGCCCGAGATTCTCCACGAGGGACTCGGGGACTGAGAACGGGGCCACCCGTTCCGTGGGCAATCCCGGGCCACGGCGACCAAACGCTCAAGCCCGCGCCCGCCGAACACAGAACAGTCATGACAGCACCAGATACGGTACGGCTGGCGGAACTCACGTGGCCGGAGGTCGGGCGGGCAATCGAGTCGGGAACCGATACGGTGGTCATCGGCGTGGGCGCGATAGAGCAACACGGCCCGCATCTGCCGCTGGTGGTGGACACGCTGACCAGCGAGACCTACTCCCGGCGGGTCGCCGAGGAACTCGGTGACGCCCTGGCCGCGCCACCGGTCCGACCCGGTTGTTCCGGTCACCACATGGAGTTTCCGGGGACCATCACGGTCCCGCCGGCGGTGCTGATGGACACGCTGCGGGCCTACTGTCGGTCACTCGACGAGCACGGGTTCGAGCATCTCGTGTTGCTGCCGACACACGGCGGGAACTTCGCGCCGGTCGACACCGTCGCGCCCGAGATTGCACGCGAGATCGACGCGTCGGTCATCGCGCTCTCGGACCTCGACGAGCAGATGGAACTGATGAACGAGGGGCTCCGGGCGGCCGGTGTCGAGTACGAGGAGCCGGTCATCCACGCGGGTGCCGCCGAGACGGCCATCTTGCTTGCGGTCGCCGAGGGACTCGTCCGAACGGAGGAACTCGAACTCGGACACGAGGGGCCGGTGTCGGTCACGCGACTGCTCAGTCAGGGGTTCGAGAGCATCACCGAGAACGGCGTGCTCGGCGACCCCCGCGAGGCGACCGCCGAGGCCGGCGAGGAGATACTCGACCGGTTGACCGCGGCCTACGTCGAGCGCATCGAGCGCGAGCGGGCGGCAGTCGAGCCGGAGTGACGCGCCGGGACTGTGTGACAACCGGTCCACAGACCCGCGAACGGGTGCCGCTCAGACTTCCGGCGACTCCATGATGTCGGGGACGCCAGCGGCGGTGACCGTCTCGCCGACGACAAACGAGGCGGCAGGGCTGGCGAGAAACTGCGCAACGTCGGCGATCTCCTCGCTCAGCCCCATGCGGCGCTCGACTTCCGAGCGGTCGACGCTGTCGGCACTGATGCCCATCTGGGACTCGACACCAGGGGTGGCGACGAAACCCGGCGCGATGCAGTTGACGCGGACGCCGTTGCCGGCCCACTCGTGGGCCAGCGTGGTCGTCAGGTTGATGACGCCCGCCTTTGCGGCGGCGTAGTGGCTCATGTAGGGCGCGCCCTGCTGGCCGGCGACACTGGCGAGGTTGACAACCGCTCCGCCGCCGTCGGCCAGCGCGTCGCCCGCGGCCTGCGTGCAGTGGTAGGTGCCGTGCAGGTTGATATCGACGATTGTCTTCCAGCCGTTCTCGCTGATGGTGTCGAACGAGGCCATGAAACTCGCACCCGCGTTGTTCACGAGCGTGTCGAGGCCGCCGAACGTCTCGACGGTGGCCTCGACGAGCGCCGCGACGGCCTCGGGGTCGGTCACGTCACACTCGATTGCGAGCGCATCGCCCGGCCGGTCGCTCCCGGTGATACCCTCGGCCACCGGGTCGACGTTGTCCTGCTCGCGCGAGCAGACCACCACGTCCGCGCCGCCGGCGGCGAACTGCTCGGCTATCTCCCGTCCGATGCCGCTCGACGCGCCGGTGACCAGCGCCGTCTGGTCCCCGACGCCGAACCGCTCGCTCGGGTCCATGCCTCTGCCGAGGGGTGCCAGCGACTTAAACCGAACTCACCCACGCCGGCAGCGCGGCGGCGTCGCCCGCACAGGCCGGGCACACTGTCCGTCCAAGGAGCGGCGGTTCTGCCAGGGCAGCGGCCGGACAGAGTGCTCGCCACGGACGCCTGTTCGGCGGTGTTGCACAGCGACGCAGTCGTTATGCCTGCACAGACACAACAACGGTTGTGTCAAAGTCGAACGGCTCAGGTTTTCGCTCGCTGACAGAGGAACGGAGCGGTTACAGCCCGGCAGTCGAGGGGACCATCCCGGAGTGGCTCTCGGGAACGCTCGTGCGCAACGGACCGGGATTGTTCGAGGCCGGCGGCCAGCGGGTCAATCACTGGTTCGACGGTCTGGCGATGCTCCGCCGGTACGCCTTCGACGACGGGGCGGTGACCTACTCGAACCGGTTTCTCCGGACAGAGGCCTACGAGGATGCGATGGACGGCCGCCTGACCGGGCAGTTCGGGACCGACACCCGGAGTCGCTGGCAGCGTCTCACCGAGTTTCTGCGTTCGCTCGGCCCGCCGGAGCCAACCGACAACACGAACGTCCACGTCGCCCGTATCGACGGCGAGTACGTCGCACTCACCGAGGCCCCCCGGCGGGTCGCGTTCGACCCGGAGACACTCGCCACCCGCGGCGAGTTCACCTTCGACGACGACCTGACCGAACACGTCACCGCCGCCCACCTCGTCGACGACCCGCACCGCGAGGAGCTGGTCGGCTTCACCACCCAGTTTGGACTGTCCCCGGAGTACCACCTCTACCGGGTGCCCGCAGGCAGTCGCGAGCGCGAGCGCATCACCTCGCTCGAGGCCCGCGGGCCCGCCTACATCCACGACGTCAGTGTCACCGAGGACCACGTCGTGCTCGTGGAGCCACCGCTCGTGCTGTCGGTGCTGCGGGCGCTCAGCCCGCTCTCGCAGGGGCCGGTCGACATGCTCGACTGGCGGCCCGAGAAGCCGACCCGCGTCCTCGTCGTCGACCGCGAGACCGGCGACCTGGTCGTGGAGTCGACCGTCGAGGCCGCGTTTGTCTTCCATCACGTGAACGCCTACGTCGACGACGGCACGGTCGTGCTCGATCTGGTGGAGTTCCCGAACGGCGATATCGTCGACGCGATGTCGATGTCGGAACTCGACGGCGACGGGTACCCGGATATCGACGACGGCCACCTCGTGCGCTACCGCATCGACACCGCGACAGCAGAGCTCGAGCAGTCCCGACTGTACGACGGCGGCATCGAACTCCCGCGGGTGCCCCGCGACCGGGTCGGGCGGCGACACCGCTACGCCTACGGGCAGGTGACAGACCGCGAGGGGGCAAACGGACTCGTGAAGGTCGACTGCGAGACCGGCACCGCCCAGGAGTGGTGGGAGCGGTCAGTCTACGTGGAGGAACCACTGCCCGTCCAGCATCCAGACCCCGACAGCGAGGACGACGGTGTGGTGCTGGCGACGGCGCTTGACGTCGAGCGTGACCGGACCACACTGATGGTGTTCGACGCCGCGACGCTCGACGTGCGGGGGCGTGTCCCGCTGCCACACGCCGAACCGTTCGGCTTCCACGGCCGGTTTTTCCGGGAGTGACTCACCCCAGACGGTCGAACAGCGCCTGCACGTCGAAGATTGTGACGTCGGTTGGGTCAGGGTCGTCGTTGAAGTTGAACGCCGCCGGGTTGTCCTGGACGGCGATACTGTCGAGGTGGGTGAAAAGCGCCTGCACGTCGAAGATGTCGAAACTGCCGTTGCCGTCGACGTCCTCGAAGCGACCGTCTCCATCGAGGTCCTGGGGTGGGTTGTCGAAGCCCGGCAGCGACGGTGGTCCCGCGGGGAGGGTCGCGTCCAGCATCGTCGCCTCGGCGGACGTGATCGTCACAGTCTGGCTGACCGGCTTGAACCCGCCTTTCGTTATCTCGATGACGTATTCCCCGGGCGAGGCCGCGAGGGCGTACTGTCCGTCCCCGTCGCTCGTTGTGGCGGTGACCTGGCTGTCGTTCTCGAGCAACACAATCTGGGCCCCCGAGAGGCGGTTGTCGAACTCGTCGGTGACAACGCCGATGACCGCGCCGGGGTCCGGCGGTTCGAGCGTGACGTCGACCGACACCGTCTCGCCGGACTCCTCGATACTGACGGTGTCCTGGAACGTGCTGTACCCCGACTTCTCGACGGTGAAATCGTAGGTGGCGGGTTCGGCGGAGAGCCCGTACTGGCCGTCCGTGTCCGTCTGGTCGGTGGCGACCGCGGTGTCACCGTCGGCCAGGGTCACTGTGGCGTTGGGGACCGCGGAACCCCCCTGGTTGGTGACGGTGCCGACCACTGTGCCCTGGTCCTGGGCCAGTGCGGTCGACAGCGAGAGGTGCGTGACCGTCGTCCCGGCCAGCACACCCCCGGCCGTCACCAGGAGATGACGACGACCGAGCGTGTCGCTTGTCTGGCCGGTGTCTGTCGGTTCCTGTTCGTCCAGCCCGGAGCGCACCCCCCGGCTGTCGGTCTCACTGCCATCCCCCGGTGACACGCGCCACATGTCTGGTACTCTCGCATGCTCGGAGTATGTACCTTTCGTCAGCGCCACACAGACAGAGAGCCGTCCACGCCGTCGGCAGCGGGTGGTGCGAGCGGCGACGCGACCGACCGGCGGGCCGGGCCGTCGGTGTGTCCTCGCCCGGTTGGTCTCACAGGCGAGAGGTTAAGTGTCCGCTCAACGTACTGAGGACATGGCCAAGTACTCGACTGGTGGTGGGCTCGACTCCGGCGACAGCTGCGAGCTCTGTGGTGCCGCCGGGGTCGAGACACAGTCGGTGAACGTCGCGGGGGCACAGCTCGAGGTTTGCAGTGACTGTGCCCAGCACGACGACACCGCAAAACGCGACCAGCAAAGCTCCGACCGGAACGAACAGGACCGCAAGCGAACCGCCGCACAGAACACCGCCCGCGTGTTCGACGCCACGAGGACCGACTCCACACACTGGGAGAGCGGGGCAGACTACGACGACGACCAGCTCCCCTATCTGATCTCGGATTACGACGAGGTGGTCACCGAGGCCCGCCAGGGGGCCGGCTACCAGCTGGGCGAACTCGCCGACGAACTCGACATCGACGAGGGCGAACTGCTCGCGCTCGAACAGGGCCGGGCCATCCAGGCCGGACTCGGCGGCAGCGTCGTCGCCGCCGTCGAGGAGTTTCTCGGGATATCGCTCGTCGACGATGACTGACCCGGGGCCCACGCGGCTCTGTGTACCGTGTCGCTCCCGCTGCCCGTGACGGCTGAGTACGACGCGGTCGTCTACGACCTGGACGGGACGCTCGTCAGTCTCGCGGTGGACTGGCCGGCCGTCCACCGTGACGTCGTCACACGACTGCGCGAGGCGGGGATTTCCGTCGACGACGAGAGTCTCTGGGCGCTCCTGGAGCGGGCACACCAGGAGGGGTTCGCGCCCGTCGTCGAGCGTGTCATCGCGGCCCACGAGCGGGAGGGCGCACAGGCCGCCGAACTGCTCCCGACCGCCGGGGAGCTCCCCCGGACGGTGCCGGTTGGGGTCTGCTCGCTCAACGCAGAGGAACCCTGTCGGCTCGCGCTGGCGCGACACGGACTCGACGAGCACGTCAACACAGTTGTCGGGCGGGACACCGTCGAGACGTACAAGCCCGAACCCGAGCCGTTGCTCGCGGCCGTGGAGGAGCTCTCGGCGGCACCCGACCGGGCGCTGTTTATCGGTGACAGCGAGCGCGACGCGCGCACGGCCGAGCGTGCCGGTGTCGCGTTCGAGTACGTCGAGAGCCGGTCCTGAGGCTGCGGGTCACTCCCAGGGGTGGTTGCCGGGGCTGTCGGGCCAGAGCGCGTACCAGTACTCCTGGTCGTCCTCGACGGAGAGTTCACCGTCGAGCACGCTCTCGAGGGTGAACTCGACACTGCTGGCTCGCTCGCTGGTCGAGACTGGCGCGAACGGGTAAAAGGAGCCCCGGCGAAAGGAGTACACCCAGTAGGCAGACTGGCCGGTGTCGGCGCTGGCCCGGTCGGTGGCCTCGAACGCGAACACGGCCGCGAGCAACCGCGAGCCGAACTGCCCCTCGATGAGCGTGTCGGAGGCAAAGTGGACCGTCGTCACCAGGTCCTCGAAGTCCTGTGCCTCGACCACGACCCACTGGTAGCCGTACTCGTCCTCGCGGAACTGGGCGACCGCGCCGGTGTCGGTCTCCCCCGCGTCGAGAATCGCCTCCACGTCGGCGACAACGTCGTTGAAATCGGTGCTGTCGACCGAGGAGAAACACAGCGCCGCGTCGCCAGTCGGCGCGAAACCGAGGTCCGCCTCCATCGTCAGGTAGGCGGTGCTCATCCCGAACAGGTCCTCCGGGTCGGCCTCGCGGGTGGCAGCGCTCTCGGCACCGACACCGAGTAGCTGTTTGAGTGTGTCGAACATATCAGGTCTCGAGTTCGCGCTGGAGGTCGCGCAGTTTCTCGATGCGTTTCTCCGTCGACGGGTGTGTGCTCGCGATGCGGCCGATAAAGCCCTTGTCTATCGGGATTATGAAGAAGGCGTTCATCTCGGCCTGCTCGCGGAGGTCCTCGCTGGGTGTGGCCTGCATATCCGAGTCGATGCTTGCAAGCGCCGACGCCAGGGCGGCGGGGTCACCCGTGATGACCGCCGCGCCGCGGTCGGCGGCGTACTCGCGGTACCGCGAGAGCGCCCGGATGAGCAGAAAGGAAACCACCCAGACAACGAGCGACACCAGGATGGCACCGAAGATACCGACACCACCTCCTCTGTCGCCGCCGCCGCGGTTGCCGCCGCTGAACAACCAGCCCCAGCGCACGAACAGGAACGCAATCGTCGAGAGAAACGAGGCGATTGTCATCACGATGACGTCGCGGTTTTTCACGTGTGCGAGTTCGTGTGCGAGCACACCCTCGAGTTCCTCGTCGTCGAGCGTGCCGAGCAGACCAGTCGTGACACAGACTGTCGCCGAGTCCTGTGAGTGTCCGGTCGCGAAGGCGTTCGGTGTCTTCGAGTCCGCGACTGCGACGGTCGGCTTCGGCAGGTCGGCCTGCTGGGCGAGACGCTCGACGGTCTGGTGGAGCGCCGGATACTCCGAGGGGTCGACCTCGCTCGCACCCAGACTCCGGAGGGCGAGTTTGTCGCTGTACAGCAACTGCACGAGCGAGAACGCTCCAAACAGGGCGGCCACCAGGATGATGCTCTGTGAGACCGTCCAGAGGAGGGCCATGAACACCACGTAGAGCAGACCGAGCAACACCATGGTCAGAAGCATCCGTCCGCGCAGACTCCAGTCGGCTTGCCACTGCATATGTATCGGTAAGGGCTGGACAGTATAAACGCCACCGGATGGCGACTCCGTCCGGTACGGCCAGCGTCAACCGGGTGTTGCGGGTACGCGCGAGCCACGGTCGATGCGCTCGCGTGAGAGACTCCCCGGTGGCAACCTCGCCGGTGTCTCGCCCCAGGTTGGCGCGGGCGGTGCCGGGGTCCCGTGGTTCGGGCCCGTTCCCGCATCCATCGGCTACAGACTCGTGCTCGGGGCAGTCTACGGCAGACGGGTCGGGCGATGAGAGTCTCGAGGCACCTATATCTGCCGGGGACGCGCACCGCCGGGACAGTCCAGAGACAGGTTGAAACCGTGGGGAGCCGTCGTACCTGCATGTACAGAGACAGACAGTCGAGCGGGCGGGCGGCGAGCGGGTCGTCGTCGGCGCGGGCAGCAGGCCGCTCGTCCCGCCCATCGACGGACTCGACACCGGAGAGAGAGCGATGACCGACGAGTACGACCTGCTGGTGGTCGGCGGCGGGACCGGAAACAACATCGCGGCCGCGGGGGCAGACGCCGGGCTGGAGACGGCGCTCGTCGAGAAGGGCCCGCTGGGTGGGACCTGTCTCAACCGCGGCTGTAACCCCTCGAAGATGGTCATCCAGGCCGCAAACGCCGCCAACAGCGTGCGCGACGCCGGCCAGTTCCACGTGGAGGCCGAGCTCGGGGAGACCGACTTTGCCGCCATCGTCGACGAGATGGACGGGACGCTGTCCGACCTCGCCGCGGGCATGGAGGAGCGCTACCGGGAGAAGGAGCGACTCACCCTCTACAGGAACGAGGCCGAGTTCGTCGACGAGCGGACCGTCGCGGTCGACGGCGAGCGGGTGCGCGGCGAGCGGGTCGTCGTCGCCGCGGGCAGCAGGCCGCTCGTCCCGCCCATCGACGGACTCGACACCGTCGATTTCCTCACGAGCAGGGACGCGCTGTACCTGCGCGAGCAACCCGACAGCCTCGTTGTGCTCGGCGGCGGCTACATCGCGGTCGAACTGGGGTACTTCTTCGAGTCGCTGGGCACCGACGTCGCCATCGTCGAGATGATGGACAGTCTCGTGCCACGCGAGGACCCCGACATCGCCGGGGCGTTTACCGAGGTGGCCCGTGACCGCCACAACGTGCACACGGGTCACCGCGCCACTAGGGTCGAGAGCGAGGCCGACGGGTCGGTGACTGTCCACGCCGAGCCCGAGGACGGTGAGGCGATCGCCGTGTCGGGCGAGGAGTTGCTCGTCGCGGTTGGTCGCCGGCCGAACACCGACACGCTCGCCGTCGAGGAGGCCGGTATCGGGACCGACGAGCGCGGGTTCGTCGAAACCGACGAACATCTCGCCACGACCGCCGAGAACGTCTGGGCGATGGGTGACATCGCCGGCAACCACATGTTCAAACACTCCGGCGACTACGAGACCGACCGTCTCGTCGAGACCGTCGTCGAGGACGACCCCGCACCGGTCGACTACGCGGCGATGCCACACGCCATCTTCACCGAACCACAGATTGCCGGCGTCGGTGCCACCGAGGACGAACTCCGGGAGCACGGACGCGAGTACGCGGTCGGCAGACAGTCGATTCCGGGGACACCGATGGGTCGGGCAAAGAAACTCGACCACGGGTTCGTGAAGGTACTCGCCGCCCCGGACGGCGAGATACTCGGCTGTCACATCTTCGGCCACGAGGCCTCGGTGCTGCTCCACGAGGTTGTCGTGGCGATGCGCAGCGCCGGCGGGCACGTCGAGGATGTCGCCGGCGTCATCCACGCCCACCCGACACTCAACAAGGCCGTCGAGTACGCCTTCGAGGATATCACCTGACCACCT
>JAQCNG010000170.1 GCA_028275145.1 Halovenus sp.
GGCGTGACGACGATCGACTCGCCGGTGTGGATGCCCATCGGGTCGAGATTCTCCATGTTACAGATGATGATACAGGAGTCGTCGGCGTCGCGCATCACCTCGTACTCGAGTTCGATCCAGCCGTCGATCGACTCGGTTATCATCACCCGGCCGTCCCGCGAGAGATTCAGCCCCTTCCGGACCGCGGTTTTCAGCTCGTCCATCTCGCCGATGACACCGGACCCGGCGCCACCCAGCGTGTAGGTGGTCCGCATGATGACCGGCAACCCGCCCACGCGGTCGACGGCTGTTTCGACCTCGTCGACAGACTCGATTGTCACCGAGTCCGGAACGGGTTCGTCGATAGACCGCATCCGCTGGCGGAACTGCTCGCGGTCCTCCGTGGCGTAGATCGTCTCCAGCGGCGTCCCCATCACCTCGACGTTGTACTCCGCCAGAACACCCTCCTCGGCGAGTTCGGCGGTGACGTTCAGCCCCGTCTGCCCGCCGAGTCCGGCGATGACCCCGTCGGGCCGCTCCGTGTCGATTATCTCGGCGATTGCCTCGGGGGTGATCGGCTCGATGTACACCTCGTCGGCCATGTCGGGGTCGGTCATGATGGTCGCCGGGTTGGAGTTGACCAGCACCACCCGCGCGCCCTCCTCGCGCAGCGCGCGGCAGGCCTGCGCGCCGGAGTAGTCGAACTCCGCGGCCTGCCCAATCTGGATTGGTCCGCTTCCGACGAGCAGAATTGTCCGGTCTTCGACTGTCATTACTCGGTCTGAGTCAGTACATCGTAATAAACGCGGCGATAAGATACGAACCTCGAAACTCACTGCGAATATCGAATGCCGTTCCGGAGTGTTCGGACGGCGCATAACTGGAAAGGATTTTTTGCGCCCGGGCTATTACTGGGAGCAATGAGCGAGGATGGGGAGAGCCGCCGGGCACCAACAGGCAGGAAGTCACCGGTTGGGGAGCCGGTTATCCGCGGAGACCCGGCAGTGGCGGGCGAACAGGCCCGGGACGCCGTCGATTTCGACCCCGGCAATCCCGAGAGCGTCGCGCGTGCCGCCGAGACGGTCCGGTCGTTCTCGCAGAACACGCCGGGGGCAGCGGACAACGTGGTCATGTTGCGCGGCGCGGCCGCGTGTGCGGCGCTCGTCCGGGGTGTCGGCTCGTACAAGGGGGCAGTCGAGCGTGCCGGCGACGGCGTGGACGTGCCCTTTGTCCGCAAGTGGGCCCGGGTGCACGACCTGCCACCCTCGATTCGACGGCACGTCGCCCGGGGGACAATCCCGCCGACCGCGGCCAAGCACATCGCGCGTGTCTCCGGAACCCAGCGGTTACACCTCGCGTGGGCCACACTGGACCACGACCTCACCGTCCGGGAGGTCCGCTCGATTGCGAGCGCGGTCGGTGACGGCGCGACTGTCGAGGAGGCACTCGCGGACCGCGGTCTGAGGCTGGGCGAGATGACGGTGTGTCTGCCCGTGGAGGCGTACACCGAACTGCGCCGGCGCGGGTCCCTAGAGAACAGGCGGCCCGGCGACGTGCTCGCGGCGCTGTCCGGGACCGAAAGCCCTTAGCCCCGGAGAAACCCACATACATTGAGGGCCGATAGCTCAGCCTGGCAGAGCGTCTGGCTTTTAACCAGATGGTCGGGGGTTCAAATCCCTCTCGGCCCGTGTTCCTGCGAACGAACGTGAGCAGTGAAACCGCCACAGTGGATTTGAACGAGAGAAGACGCAATGCGGCCGTCTTCGCGTGGTTCAAATCCCTCTCGGCCCGTGTTCCTGCGAACGAACGTGAGCAGTGAAACCGCCACAGTGGATTTGAACGAGAGAAGACGCAACGCGGCCGTCTTCGCGTGGTTCAAATCCCTCTCGGCCCGTGTTCCTGCGAACGAACGTGAGCGGTGGATGATTATGTCTCGGACTAGTCTGTCATGGCCTCGAACACATCCGAAAGGGGGTACAGCCGGAGATCGGACCGCTGGGTGGCCACATCCCGGACGGCGTCTGTGAACCCACTCCGTGAGAACAGCACGTACTCACAGATTCGGTCCTCATCTCTGTCCGGCGTCCAGCGGAGTTGTTCAACGTGGGTCTCCAGCGACGAGAGCGCACTGAAACCGACCGGCGACGCCTGATACTTGCACTCGCCCGCGATGAGCACGTCCTCGTCGGTCAGTCCGACGACATCGACCTCGTACTCTTGATACCACCACTGCCCGACATCGACGACTGGATACTCGTCGTACAGCGTTCGGAGCGCGCGACAGCAGAGATCTTCGAAGGCTGGCGCGACGAAATCGGGCATGTGGGGTTCGAGCAGCCGCTCGTATGCGCCCTCTCCGAACTGGTCGTACCGGTCCGAGCTGCCGTACAAAAACCGGAACCAGAACCGGAAAAAGGGGTCCCGAATCCGGTACCGGCCTCGTTTCGAACGCTCGGGCCGCTCGGTCACCGGGACACGACGCTCAACCAGTCGCAGTCGGGACAGCCGGTCGAGATACGTCGAGAGCTGATTGTAGTCGATTCCTGTCTCGCCGGCGATTTCGTTTCGTCCGGTCGCACCGCCAGCAATCGCTTCGAGGATGGAGAAGTACCGTGTCGGCTCCTGAAGCTCCATCCGGAGGACGTACTCGGGTTCGTCGTGGAGCGACCCGTGCCGTGTGAGGACCGTTCGCCGGATGTTTGCTCCGAGCGGTGTTGTGGGATCGAGTTCTTCGAGATAGTAGGGGACACCACCGAACACGCTCCAGGCACGTACGGCGTCGTCGGGCGTGATATCGTCGGGAAGGAATTTGATGGCGGCGTCGAACGGAAGCTGTCGGACATCCAGCTTCAGCGAGGACCGACCGTACAGGGGGCTGTCCCCGAGTAACGTCGCCTCCTCCATCATGCTGATGGACGAGCCCACGAGGACGAACATCGCGGCGGAGTCGTCGAACTCGTGGTCAAACAGCGCCTGCAACACCGACGGGAGGCTCTCGTCCTGTTCGATCAGGTACGGGAATTCGTCGAGGACGACGATAGCGTCCTGCTCGCCGAGATACTCGAACAGCGTCTCCCAGTCCCGCCGAATTCGCTCGATACCCGGAAACGTATCCGCGGCCGCCTCGGCAAACTGTTCGAGTTGCAGTGTCCGCGTTTTCTGTCGCGCCTGGTAGAACACAGTTCTCTCGTAGTCTTCGAGTGCCTGTTTGACGAGTCGCGTCTTCCCGAGACGCCGCCGGCCGTACACGACGGCGAGCTCTGCGTCGTGGGAGTCGAACAGGTCTCGCAGGCGTGCGAGCTCTTCCGTTCGGTTCACGAAGCCCGGCATATGCGATTCCACGCGGAGATGCAATAAAAATACTTCGAATAATCGTACTTGAGAGTATCATACTCGGAGATATCATATCTGGCGGTGTCGTGAGCATCCAGCGCGACGGACAGCAGTCACAGTCCGCGAGGCGAGAGCGTCGTGAGCGCCTCGACAGGCGAGCGGCGAAGCCGGGAACCCGGAACGGCGCGAATCGCCGCACCCCCGGAACGTCTCGACGTGGCTTGAATTTCCTCTCAGTCCATTTTCCTCTCGAATTGTGCATAACGGGCCACAGCCACACCCCCGACGAGGTCAGCGAGGCACGGAATCCAAACGGTCAATACGGGGCAGAGCCACAATCGTCCTATGACCGTATCGCGGACGGTGGAGCTGGAGGGGCACATCATCGACTCGGGGATGCTCCAGAGCTGCTTTGGCATCATCATGGATATGAACGGCTCCTTCGAGGTGGAGACCTTCGAGATCGGCCGACACAAGACTGCCGAGTCCTACGCCCGTCTGCTCGTCGAGGCCGACGACGAGGAGGGGTTGCAGGCCATCCTCCACGAGCTCCACCAGAACGGCGCGAACCCCACCGACCCCCGGGACGCCACGCTCGAACCTGCGCCCGAGGACAGCGTCGTCCCGACCGATTTCTACTCGACGACCAACCACCCGACGGATATCCGCTACGATGGCGAGTGGCTCCCGGTCGAGGACATCGAGATGGACTGCGCCGTCGTGCTCGACCCGGATGGGCCACGCGCGTACACCGAGATTCTCAGCGGCGTCGGGGCCGACGACCTCGTGGTGACGGGCAACACGGGCATCCGGGTCAAGCCGCCCGAGCGACCGCGCGACAGCGAGGGTGCGTTCGGTTTCATGCAGGGAGGTGTCTCCTCGGAGCGGCCCTCCGAGTCGACAATCGCCAGGATCGCCGAGGCAATCGCCGAGACGAAACGGGAGGGCGGCAGGGTGCTCGCGGTCTGTGGGCCGGCGGTCATCCACACCGGCGCACGCGAGGACCTCGCGCGACTGGTCCGGGAGGGCTACGTCGATATGCTCTCGGTGGGCAACGGCTTCGCCGTCCACGACCTCGAACGGGACCTCTACGGCACCTCGCTGGGGATGGACACCGAGACGCTGGACCACCCGCGAAAGGGCCACAAACACCACATCTACACGATAAGCGAGATTATCCGGGCGGGGGGCATCGAGGCCGCCGTCGGGCAGGGACTCGTCGATTCGGGCGTGATGTACGAGTGTGTCGAGAACGACCGGCCGTACGTCATCGCAGGTTCCATCCGGGACGACGGCCCACTGCCCGGGACAATCACCGACGCCATCGAGGCACAGAACGCGATCCGCGAACAGGCCCACGAGGCCGACCTCGTTCTCATGCTCGCCACACTGCTGCACTCGGTCGCGGTGGGGAACTGCCTCCCCTCGACGACAAAGACCGTCTGTGTCGACATCAACCCCGGCACCGTCACGCAACTGGTCGACCGCGGCAGCGCACAGGCCGTCGGGATGGTCACCGACGTCGGTACGTTCGTCCCGATGCTGGCCGACAAACTCGACGGAGACGGGTAGTCGTTCGAACCGCCGTCCGGGAGCGAAGCTCCGAGGTCTGTCCACGTCCGGCCGGACACCCGGTCGTGGCGAGACGGCAGTCGGGGCACAGACCGAAGTGGTCTTTATGCTTGCCGACCGACCGGACGATATCCGATGACCAGCAATCCCAGGGTGCTCGGCATCGAGGGGACGGCCTGGGCCGCCAGCGCCGCCCTCTACGACGCCGCGACCGACACCGTCGAGATGGAAACAGAGGCATACGTCCCCGAAAGCGGCGGTATCCACCCCCGCGAGGCCGCCGAGCACATGGCGGAACACCTGCCAGCGGTGGTCGAGCGCGTGCTGTCGTCAGCCCGTGACACCGCCGCGGGGAACCCGCCGGTCGACGCCGTTGCGTTCTCGCGGGGGCCGGGTCTGGGTCCCTGTCTGCGCCTGACCGCGACGAGCGCCCGGGCGCTCGCCCAGCGCCTCGACGTGCCGCTGGTGGGTGTCAACCACATGGTCGCACATCTCGAAATCGGCCGTCACCGCTCCGGGTTCGCGGACCCGGTCTGTCTCAACGCCAGCGGCGCGAACGCCCACGTGCTGGGCTACCGGGGCGGCCGCTACCGCGTGCTCGGGGAGACGATGGACACCGGCGTCGGCAACGCTATCGACAAGTTCACCCGGACGGTTGGCTGGTCACACCCCGGCGGTCCGAAGGTCGAGCGCGCCGCCGAGGACGGCGAGTACGTCGACCTGCCCTACGTGGTAAAGGGGATGGACCTCTCCTTTGCGGGGCTCTCCTCGGCCGCCTCGCAGGCCTACGAGGCGGGCACACCGGTCGAGGATATCTGCTGTGGACTCCAGGAGACTGTGTTCGCGATGCTGACGGAGGTCAGCGAGCGGGCGCTGTCGCTGACCGGCGGCGACGAACTCGTGCTCGGGGGCGGCGTTGCACAGAACAACCGCCTGCAGGAGATGCTCGCCTCGATGTGCGAACAGCGCGGCGCGGCGTTTTTCGTCCCCGAGGACCGCTTCCTGCGGGACAACGCCGGGATGATTGCCGTGCTCGGCGCGACGATGTACGAGGCCGGCGACAGTATCGCCGTCGAGGAGTCCGCTATCGATTCGGACTTCCGGCCCGACCAGGTTGTGGTCACCTGGCGAGAAAACGACAACCTCGCCGTGTCGGATGGCGACGACGCCGACGGGGAGACGGTCGTCAAGGGGGCAGAAGCAACGGTCACCATCGACGACGAGGTGGTGAGAAAGTGCCGCACTCCGAGGGCCTACCGACACCCGACACTCGACGAGCGACTGCGCCGCGAGCGGACCCGGGGTGAGGCACGGCTGACAAGCGGCGCGCGCCGTGCGGGTGTGCCGACACCGCTTGTCCGCGATGTGGACCTCGAACGCACACAACTGACTCTCCAGCGAATCGGTGACTGCGAACTCCGTGAGGCGGTCACACCCTCGCGCGTCCGACAGGTTGGCCGCCACCTCGCGCGCCTCCACGAGGCCGGACTCGTCCACGGTGACCCCACGACCCGGAACGTCAGGGTGCAGCGAGGTGCGGACGGTGAGCCGTCGGTGTTTCTGATCGACTTTGGACTCGGCTACCACAGCGACCACCCCGAGGACCACGCGATGGACCTGCAGGTGTTCCAACAGAGTCTCACCGGCACCGAGGCTGACGCCGGGGAACTCGTGGACGCCGTCGAGGGTGCCTACCGCGAAACCGGCGACCCGGCGGTGCTCGAGCGCCTGCGCGATATCGAGTCACGCGGCCGGTACCAGTGACCGGCCACAACCCCGTCGAGGGGCGGAGACTCACCGGTCCCGGACGATACCGATACAACCGGGGTCGCTGCCACACTGGACCGAACCGGCGTAGATTTCGACTGTCGTCGTCGACCCGTCGGCCCGCTGGAGTTCACACTCCCGGCTGAAACTCGCACTGTGTTCGTCGAACAGGTCCTCGAAGCCCTCGCCGGACTCACAGAGAATATCCGACGGCGCGGTGTCGAGCAGGCGCTCCCGGTCGTACCCGAGGATGTCTGCGAAGTGACTGTTGACGTAGACGAACTCGCCACGCTGGACGACACAGACCCCGGTGAGGTCCTGCTCGACGAGGCGCTGATACAGGGAGAGTGCGTCCCAGAACTGCTGTTGGGTCCGGTAGCGCTCGACGGCGTTGTCGATGCGGTTCGCGAGCACGTCGTACTGTTCGGTCCCGCCGTACTTTCGTACGTAGTCGGTAACACCCGCGGCGATTGCCTCGCTCGCGAGCGCCTCGTCACCAGCGCCGGTGAACAGGATAAACGGCAGGTCGGGGTACTCCTCGCGGACGAGTTCCAGAAACTCCAGTCCGTCCGTGTTGGGCATCTCGTAGTCGGCGACGACACAGTCGAACGAACCCTCGTTGAGTTGCCTGAACCCCTCGACTGCGCTCATCTCCGTGACCACGGTAAACTGCTCGCGGTCGCGTTCGAGAAACGTCTTGGTCAACTCGGTGTACTCGGGGTTGTCGTCGACGTGGAGAACCTGGACGCCGTCGTCCCGGTCGACGAGTACGTCCGGCACCGAGAGTTCGAACTCGCCGTCTGTCAGGGCCTCGACGGGATTGTTGTCTGTCGAACCGGCCATCTGTCCACGGAGCAGCGGCGGCTGTTCTCGGTCGGCGCGTCTACTCCCGCGCAGTGCGTCACGCGACAACGTCGGTCTCCGTTGAGTAGTGTCCCGTGGCATGATACTCACCGTCTCTCTCGAACCGTCGCGCCACACCACTCCACCGCAGAGAGAGCGACCAGAGAGTGGCAAAGCCCACGACAACGAGCACGGATGGCAGGGGGGCAGACCCTCATGCGTACATCCGTTTACTGTCTCACCTCTCTTAATTGTGTCGGCGATTCGCAGGGTACCGGTCGGGGGGCAGCAACGGTACTGTGGCGTGACCTACCGTGCGGTGCAGGTGGCTCAGGACCGAGAGCGAGAGAGTGAGGGACGAACGTCGAAGTCGAAGCGGTCGAGTCCAACGAGTGCCGCCGCAAAGGCGAGCGCCACCGCAACCGGGACCACCGCTCCGTAGAAGGCGTTTATCGCGCCCCACAGCAGGACAAAACTCACCAGATCGTCGAGCATGTACGGGCAGGTCCGCACCCGCTCGAGCAGTTCACTCCGGCGGAAGGCGGCGTCGACGAGCACTGTGGCGACGATGGCACTGAGCACCCACCCCGCGTAGTTCAGCGGCGGCACGCCGTAGTAGCCACCCTCGGCGAACGACCAGAAGCCGAGCGCAACCGCCGCCGGGTCCAGAACCATGTCGACGGCCACAACCGTCGCCGAGACAGCCACCAGTCGGACGGGAAGCGACTCTGCCCGCTCACCGAGCAGGAGCAACCCCAGGAGGTAGCTGTTGAGCACGAGCGGGATGAAAAACAGCGGCAACGCGAGCGGGATGGGCCCGAGCATCGGTCCCAGCGAGACAACGTACTCGAACTCGCCGTACGGGAGCCCCGTCGTCGCGCCGACGTACTCGATGGCGTACGTGTACGCGACGAGCGTCCCGAGCGCGAGCGCGGCCCGGCGGCCCACGAGCGGGAGCAACCCCGAGAGCAACGGCAGACGCATCACCGCAACCCCTGTCAGGACCAGCAGCGGATGAAAGGCGAGCGGGTCGGGCAACAGCCCCTCCGCGCTGGCCAGTAGCATGACGGCACCGACCGCCGGAAACAGGATTGCGATTGTAAACCGGTTGTCGACGACGAGCGTGTCGACCCACGACTCGATTGCCCGCCGGTCGAGTGAGCCCTCCCCGGCGGTCGGGCTACCGTCCGGGGCGTTCTCGCCGGCCGTCCCGTCGGGGGCGCTGGCTCCGTCCACCGCGGCCTCGTCACGCTGCCGGTCAGGCATACTGGACCTCCCAGATACCCATCATCGTCAGCACCGCACCGGCGACGGTGTTCAGCACCGGGAACCACCAGTAGGCGCGGTCGATGTCGACGCCGGTGAGTACGATACTGGCCACGAAGACGGGATAGACCAGAAAAACGGCTGCCAGGGCCGGGTGGACAACCCCCATCAGGAGCGCGGCGAGCAGCCAGCAACCGGCACAGTATGCGAGCGTCCGGGACTCGCCCAGAAACGTCGCCGTCGTCCGGATGCCGGCTCTCCGGTCGGGTTCGATGTCGGGGATCGCGGAGAAGGTGTGCATCCCCATCGCCCAGACCCACCCGCCGGCAACCGCGAAGGCCGGCGGGAACGAGCCCCCGATTGCCGCGTACCCGACGACACCGGGCAGGACGTACAGCCCGTTCGAGAGTGAATCCAGAAACGGCGTCGTCTTCAGTCGCAGCGGTGGCGTGCTGTACGCCGCCCCGAGCAGGAGGAACCCGGCGACTGCGAGGAGCGCCTCGACTGGCACCACCGGCACGAACAGGAGTCCGAGCGCCGCGGCAGCCACCACCGGTGCGACGACGTGCCAGCCCCGGTGGTCGCCGTAGCGGACCTCCCGCCCCTCTGCTGCCTTTTTCGGGTTCAACTGGTCGATATCGGCGTCGAAGATGTCGTTGATACCGTACAGAAAGACGTTCGCCGGCACCAGAAAGTAGGCAAACAGCGCAACCGCTACCGGACGAAAGAAGTTCGCGGGCGTCTCGGCCGCGTAGACGACCCCGACGACCACCGGACCGGCGAGGTACAGCCAGAAGCGGGGCCGTGAGAGCCAGAACAGGTAGCCCAGCACCGACTGTTCCGATGGCGCAAACCGGGTGAGTCGTTCCGGCAGGCGTCCCATCGGATACAATTGAGGGCGGCGTGGTTTTACCTCTCTCGGTTTCTCGAACCGCATCACACCCGGGCCGGCCTCACGGGACCGGTCCCTGTTTGCGGAGTCAAGTTACTGTGCGGACGCGAGCGCGAGGCGCTCGCCGGTATCGAGGCCGTTACGCAGCGCGGCGTGGAGTCGCGCCTCCCCGGCCACCCAGTCGCCGAGCACGTACAGCCCTGCCCGTTCGGCCGTCTGGAGCGGCCCCTCGGGTGCGCCGTTCTCGGGCAGCGCCACACGCCAGCCCTGGTGGTCGGTCCAGGCCGGGTCCGCGAGGCGCTCGTCGCCGACGATATCGGCCGTGAGACCGGCGAGTGTTTCGATGTTCTCGGCGGGCGGGTCGTCGTAGTGGTCGACAGACCAGTCGCTGTTTGCCTGTACGAGCAGCACCGACTGACCATCGGGCACCCGCCCGGGCTTGCACTCCTCCCGTGCGAGCCAGTCGATATCGAGTGATTTGTCGGGGTTCACCAGCGCGTAGTACGGCCGGTCGAGCCGGAACTCGTAGCCCAGAATCGCCGTCCAGACGGTGCGGTAGTCGACGGACTCGGCGGCCTCGACGAGCGACTCGCGGGCCGGGTCGTCCCAGTCGGCGTCCCGGAGCAGGGCCGCGGTCTGTGGGGCTGGCGGGTTACACAGCAGGGCGTCGAACGGCCCCCACTCACCGCCGTCGGCGTCGGTCAGGTGCCACCCCGTGTCTGTGCGCTCGATGCCTTCGACGCGCGTGCTCCGGTGGACTGTCGCGTTTGTGTGACCGAACAGCCGCTTTGCGAGCTGGGTGAGCCCCTGCCGGTAGGTCAGTTTCCGGTCGTCGGAGTCACGCCCCTCCGAGACCGTCCCCTCCTCGTCGAAGACCCAGATTGGCTCCTCGATGTTCTCGAGTCCCTCGGAGTCGAGTTGCTCTGTCACGAGGTCGACAACGCGCTCGTCGTCGTCCTTGAAGTAGTTCGCGCCGTAGTCGTAGGTGACCGGACCGCGCCGTCGGGTGGCCGCCCGCCCGCAGAGACCGCCCGACTTCTCCAGCACCGTCAGTTCGGCGTCGGTCGAACCGTCGATAACGTAGGCGGCAGCACTGGCCGCCGCTCCTGCACCGATGATGCCGACGTGCATACACCAGACAGGGGCCGCGGCCACTAACCGCCTGCGGTCGCCGCCGGAATCCGTGCCACCCCACAGCGGCGAACCCCGGCAGACGTCGCCCTCGGGGATACGATTATACCGGTCGAGAGCACAGACACGCATATGTCCAGAAAGACCACCCGCTGTGACCACTGTGGCTACCGCGTCCGCTGGAACCCCGAGACCCGTGAGGGGCCTACAGTGTTCTTCGAGAAAGGGTGCTGTCCCAGTTGCGGGCAGTCCCTCGAGGACCGCGCACCGGTGTCGGCCCGCCGGGGTGACAAACGCCGGTGACTCCCCGGAGGCGGGCGTTCGGTCGCTCGGTCGGATTGACACGCTTTTGTCGGTTCACACCGTACCCTCGCGTATGCCGATGAAAGGCTCCGGTGAGGCCGAGGAGTGGCAGCAGATATACCGGTTCGCGGGTGGTGTCGGCTGGGTTGCTCATCCCGACGAACGGATGCAACGTGCCAGTCACGCGCTCGTTGCCCGCGGCACGGGGCACGGTGACGATACCGTCGAAGGCAGAAATATCGAACGGGACCAGACAGCCGAGGAGGGAACCAATGCCCTCGGAGGTAACAAAGACGACACAGACGGGAACGGGGAGAGCGGGGGTGGCGGCGCGGACATCTGGGTCGTCGACCCGGTGGACGTGACTGGTCTCGACGACCTGCTGTCGGACCTGGGGACCGTCCGGGGTGTCGTGGTGTTGCTCGACAGGCACAAGCGGGACAGCGCGGCCGTCGCCAACCGCCACGACGTCTCCGTCTGGATACCCGAGTTCTTCGACGGCGTCGCCGGGGACCTGGAGGCCCCGGTCGAGCGGTTCCGTCACGACCTTGCCGACTCCGGGTTCGCTGTCCACGAGGTGATCGACAGTCGGTTCTGGCAGGAGGCGATGCTGTTCGACCGGGAGCGGGGTATCCTGGCCATCCCGGAGGCGGTCGGCACGGCCGAGTACTTTCTCGCCGGCGAGGAACGACTCGGGGTTCACCCGATGTTGCGACTCAGACCCCCGTCGAGTCTGACGCGACTCGACCCCGACCGCGTCCTCGTCGGTCACGGGGAGGGCGTCCACAGCGACGCCACCAGGGCGCTGGAGGATGCCGTAGAGGGTTCGCAGTCGCGCACGCCCGCGCTCGTGGTCAAGACCGCACGAGAACTACTGCCACTGTGACCCGGCCGACCCGTCTGTCGAACTGCTGTCGCATCTTGTTCGTCGGTTGCTGCTGTTCCGAGTGGTGCTCGACAGCGAGTGGTGAGCCGAGGTCCTCCGCGCGTGCTCTCTGGCTACACTCGATGTAGTTCAGTGGTACTGTGTGGTAACAAACGCAATCTTTTTCTGTTGGGCACCGCTATCTGTAGACAGAGGAACAATGGCAGACTACACAAACCCCGTCGAGACGACGTTCGAACTGCAGCGCCGTTCGATCGAGCAGAGCCAGGAGGCGCTCGAACAGACGATGACCCTCCCGACGCGCATCGGCGAGGCCGCAATCGACGGTCTGGACAGCCAGGAGTCGGTCCAGCGCAACGTGGTCGAGGCACAGCAGGAGGCGATTCACAGCGTCCTCGACGCCATGGAGGAGACGTTCCCCGGCGCCGAAACCTCCACCGGAGACGTCCGCGAGGTCGTCGACGACCAGTACGACTCGGTGCTCGAGGCCCACGCGGAGTTCTTCGAGAACCTCTCGAGCGGTCTGGACGAGGGCTTCGACGCGTACGACGAACTGAGCGAGGAGACCGTCGAGGCACTCGACGACCTCGTCGACTCGCTCGTCGAGGCGCAGGCGGAGCTCGAGGACCAGTCCATCGAGGCCACCGAGCAGGTCGAGGAGCAGTTCGACGAACTGCAGGAACAGGTCGAGGACGTCCAGGAGCAGATTCAGAGCGTCTCCGAGGATGCCGCCGACGCCGTCGAGAACTGACGGCAGTTCGGAGCCCGCTCTCGCCCAGTACTTTCTTTTTGCGACGGTAGCCGGCAGGTCCGGGAACGGTCGAGTCGGGACAGCGTTAAGCCGCGGGAACCCCGACCATCGGGGTATGTTCGATGCCGAGGACCTCGCCGAGATACGGTCGGGCAAGGAGCGCTGGGAGGAGGAGACACTGGCCCCGGTGCTCGAGCGGTTCGGCGAGCGCGACGACGAGTTCGAAACCGACACCGGCGGACAGCGGGTCGACCGTCTCTACACGCCTGCCGACCGGCCCGGGCAGGACTACGAGAGCGACATCGGTTATCCGGGTGAGTCGCCCTACACCCGGGGGGTGTACCCGACGATGTACCGGGGGCAACTCTGGACGATGCGCCAGTACGCGGGGATGGGCACCGCCGCGGAGACAAACGAGCGGTTCCACTACCTCATCGACGAGGGTCAGACCGGGCTCTCGCTGGCGTTCGACCTGCCGACACAGATGGGCTACGACTCCGACCACGCGATGGCGGCCGGCGAGGTGGGCAAGGCCGGCGTCGCAATCGACTCCCTGCGGGACATGGAGCGTGTCTTCCAGGGGATTCCACTCGACGAGGTGTCGACGAGCATGACCATCAACGCCCCGGCGTCGGTGTTGCTGGCGATGTACATCGCCGTCGGCGACCGCCAGGGGGTCGAGCGCGAACAACTGCGGGGCACCATTCAAAACGATGTTCTAAAGGAGTACATCTCGCGCAACACCTACATCTACCCGCCGGAGCCGTCGATGCGCATCATCACCGACATCTTCGAGTTCTGCGCCGCGGAGACACCGGCGTTCAACACCATCTCTATCTCCGGCTACCACATCCGCGAGGCGGGCGCAACTGCCGCACAGGAGCTCGCGTTCACGCTCGCAGACGGTATCGAGTACGTCGAGGCCGCCCTCGACGCGGGACTCGACGTCGACCGGTTCGCCCCACAGCTCTCCTTTTTCTTTGCCGCCCACAACAACATCCTGGAGGAGGTGGCGAAGTTCCGCGCCGCACGGCGGATGTGGACACAGATAATGGAGACCCGGTTCGGCGCGGAGAACCCCAAATCGAAGCAGCTGAAGTTCCACACACAGACCGCGGGCTCGACACTGACCGCCCAGCAGGTCGACAACAACGTCGTCCGGGTGGCCTACCAGGCGCTGGCGGCGGTGCTCGGGGGCACACAGAGCCTCCACACGAACGGGAAAGACGAGGCGCTCTCGCTGCCGACAGAGCAGTCGGTGCGGACGGCGCTGCGCACCCAGCAGATACTGGCCCACGAGTCCGGTGCCGGTGACACGGTCGACCCGCTTGCGGGCAGTTACTACGTGGAGTCACTGACCGACCAGCTCGAGGCGGAGGCGTTCGACATCATCGAGACGGTCGACGAGCGCGGCGGGATGGGGGCGGCGATCGATTCGGGGTGGGTCCAGCGCCAGATACAGGACGTCGCCTTCGAGCGCCAGCAGGAGATAGAGAGCGGCGACCGGGTTATCGTCGGGGTCAACGAGTTCACGGTCGACGAGGAGGAACACGTCGACATCGAGGAGGTCTCGGAGGAACTCCAGCGCAGTCAGCGCGAGCGGGTGGCCGACCTCCGCGAGGAGCGCGACGGCGAGGCCGTCGAGGCCGCGCTCGAGGCGCTCGAGTCGGCCGCTCGCGGCGACGAGAACCTGATGCCCTACATCGTCGACGCGGTCAAGGCCTACGCCACGACGGGTGAAATCTGCGACGCCATGCGCGAGGTGTTCGGCGAGTACCAGCAGGGGGCCGCGGTATGAGCGGCGACGACAGTGCCATCGGGGACGCCGGGGCCGGGCCGGTCACCATCGACCACGCGGGTATCGTCACGGAGAACGCGGATGCGCTCGCGGACCTGTACGTCGACCTGTTCGGTTGCGAGCGGGTCCACGAGGAGAGCTCCGACGGTATGTCGTTTGTCTTTCTCGACCTCGGGAACGGCTACATCGAACTGGTAGAGCCACAGGAGGAGGGGAGAGTAGCCCGGTATCTGGACGAGCACGGGCCGGACATCCACCACCTCGCGGTGGCGACCGACGACATCGAGGCCGCGCTCGACCGGGCCCGCGCGTGCGGTGTCGACCTGGTCGACGAACAGCCCCGGTCGGGTGCCTGGGACCACGACATCGCCTTTCTCCACCCGGGGTCGACCGGCGGCATCCTGCTGGAGTTCGTCGAGCACTGACAGCGGGCACATCGCCGTCGACTGGACTGTCCCAGAGGGGCCGTTGTGCAGGTCCCACGACCACGGCGTCGCGCCGGCCGC
>JAQCNG010000186.1 GCA_028275145.1 Halovenus sp.
CGACGCGAGATACGGCGTCGTCGCCTCGTCGACGTGGTCTGCCCGCATCGCGTCGACGACCACACAGACGATGTGGTCCGGTGCGTCACTGCGGCGGTCGTACGACGGGAGCTCCTTTGCCGCGAACCGCCGGTCCGCCCGCCGGGTCTGGTAGTAGTCGTACGGCACCGCGAGCAGCCGTTTGAGCCCTGGCGGGAGCGTCTCGATCAGTGTTCGTTTGAGATTCATGTGTTCTGGTGTCTCTCTCGGGCGAACCAGTCGACGGTCTGTTCGAGTCCCTCCTGGAACCCGACCTCCGGCTCGTACCCGAACGCCGCGTGTGCCCGCTCTATGTCTGCAACCGAGTGGCGGACGTCGCCCGGCCGCGGGTTGTCGTAGACCGGTTCGATCTCCGTGTCGAGCACGTTGTTGAGCTGTGCGACGAGGCCGTTTATACTGACCCGCTCGCCCGAGGCGACGTTTGCCACCACCCCACTCGCGTCACTCTCGGCCGCGAGAACGTTCGCCCGGACGACGTCGTCGATGTACACGAAATCGCGTGACTGCTCGCCGTCGCCGTAGATAACCGGCCGGTCCCCGTCGGTCATCAGGTCGACAAACTTCGGAACCACGGCCGCGTAGTCCCCCGCCGGGTCCTGCCGGGGACCGAACACGTTGAAGTACCGCAACGCGACCGTGTCCATCTGGTGGAACTGGCTGAACTGTACGGCTAGCTCCTCGGTGTAGTGTTTCGAGAGGGCGTAGGGTGACTCGGGCTGGACCGGCATCGACTCTACCTTCGGGAGCCGCTCGGTCGACCCGTAGACGGCAGAGGACGAGGCGACGACGACGGTGTCGACGCCGGCCTCTCTCGCCGTGTCGAGAACGACCGCCGTTCCGGTGCAGTTTGTCGCTGTCGCCGTGACCGGCTCCTCGACACTCCGGGGAACCGAGGCCACGGCGGCCTCGTGGAACACGAACTCGACACCGTCGGTCAGTTCGGCGACCCGCTCCCTGTCGCGAATGTCCACCTCCTCGATGGAGAATCCGGGCCGCTCGACCAGCGACGCCAGGTTGCGACGCCGGCCGGTCTCGAACGTGTCGACACCACGAACACGGTAGCCACGGTCCAGAAGCGCCTCTGAGAGGTGTGAGCCAATAAACCCTGCGGCACCGGTCACCAGCGCCGTTGGCATGGTAGCTCTACCCACGTACAGGCACCGTTTCAACCTGTTGGTCCCGACAGAACACCCGCCGCCCGGGTCAATCGAACAACCGGTCGACAACTGCGTACAGGTACCCGAACCCGACACAGGCCGTCAGCACCACCAGCATCACGAGCTGTTGGCCCTTCGAGACCGCCGGCGCCCGGACCAATCCGGCCACTCGCCGCGGCACAGAGGAGACGGCGAGGTGTGCGAGAAAGTCTGCCTCCTCACTCGAAGGTCCCTCGGCGTCGAGTTCCTCGACTGCACGCTTCGAGTACCCCTGCCAGAACGCACGCCGGAGCAACCACTCGACGTCTGTTCGGTACTCGAACACCTTGTGGGCGACGACCGCCTCGGGGTTGTACAGCATCCCTCTGCCGAATCTGTCGTACATACGCATCGCGAGCTCCGTCTCCTCGGCCTGAATCTGGTTGTCGCCGGCCAGTCCGACCTGCTCGTCGAACCCGCCGACAGCGTCGAACACCTCCGCCCGGAAGGACATGTTCGACCCGAGGGTGTTCCGGACCTCACCCCAGTCCTCGAGTCGCGCCTCGTAGTTCACCCCGATGAGCCAGTAGAACTCCTCGGGTAGAAACGCCGGCCTGTCTGTGACCCACCTCGGAACCATCCGTCCCCCGACGGCGATCGCGTCTGTCTGTTCGTACCCGGCGACCAGCTCTGTCACCCAGTTCTCCCGCGCCACCGCGTCGTCGTCGAGAAAGGCAATCACCTCGCCCGAGGCGAGTTCGACACCCCGTGTCCGACTGTACGAGAGCCCGCTGTTCTCCTCGTTGCAGTGGAGAACAACGTCTGCCCGGTCACCGAACTCCTCGCGAGCCCGCTCGAACACCGCCTGGTTGCCGTCGACGACCAGCACGGCCTCGACTGCGTCGTAGGTCTGACCGAGAACGCTCTCGACAGCCTCGCGAAAGTCGGCGTACCGCTCCTCGGTGTACGTGCAGACGACGACTGAGACCCTCATCACCAGCCGCTTCGGAGCATCGCCGAATAAGAATTCTGACTCCGGTCAGCCCTCTATCCTTTCCTCGCCACTCGTCTCGTCTGTTTCTACCGGTCCGGTCTCGCCGTCGTCACTGACCCGCTCCATCACCGCACCGGCCACACCGGCAGCAGCCATCCCGATACCCAGCGCCCGGATCTGCCGGAGATACGACGGCTTTGCCTCGAGCCGTTCGGTGTTCTCGAAGTTCTCCCCGAGCATCCGTTTCACCATTCTGGTGCTCAACTGCGGTGCGAGAGCGGTCACGACCCCCTGGAGGGCGAACAGTACCGCGCCGACAGTGTGGAGCATACGTCTGCTCATTACGGTCGGATGTAGGACCCGTGTACACATCAGTATTGTGCATCTCGTGTGTTGACGTCCGCCCGAGACGTCACGAGACGGTGTTTCAACCCCTCAGAACTGTTTTCCCGTTGTACGACGGCTCCGGTCTTGTTTGCCCCGGCCAACACAGGGGTTATATACGTGGAACCCCTGTATATCGTATGGCACAGAACGTCGGTACGACAGACAGGCAGGTCAGAACAGCACTCGGAGCACTCGCGGGAA
>JAQCNG010000222.1 GCA_028275145.1 Halovenus sp.
GGTCATTTAAACGGCACGACGACGTACGTACAGACGATGACCGGCGGGCCGTTGTTCGAGATTCCAGTCAGGCCGGAGCGGACGTTTCCGTTCCGGGGTGGTGTCGAGTACGAGGGGTCGACGACGTTCGTGCTACGGCCCGCACAGCAACCCCAGGAGACACTGACCGAACTCGTCGCGGGGGTGCTGGCCGACGGGCCGTACCGCTACGGCGACTTTCTGAGTCTGCCGATGCCGCTGTACCTGGTCAAGGACGGGGAGACCGGTGACGTGTTCCGGCTGTCCGTCCGTGACGGGACAGTACGGCTACACGTTCTGCCGGCGACCGGCTCGGCAGGGTTGCGCGCGCTGTACGACAGACTCACCGACCGCACGAGCGTCGGGTGGAGCGTCGAGTGCCGGACGGGGTAGTCACCCGAGATGGTTCCCGGTCGGCGGGCAACCCGGGTAGGGCGGCCTACGTGTGCCCGTCGAGGGGGTCGTCGGTCGGACTGCTCACGTACGAGGCGACGCGCACGCCGACCAGGCTGACGGCGATGCTGGCGAGGATAAACGCCGTGAGGTGGGTTCCCGGCGCGATGGCGAACCCATCGAGTTCCCAGCCCCCGACCGCTACGGCCGGCACCTGCAGCGGGCCGCTCTCGTCGGAGACCTGCAGGAAGTACGCGGTGAACCCCCGGACGGCGAGGCCGACTGCAACAGCCACGAACGGGAGGTTCACGTAACTGCCGAGCTCCTCCTCGCGGAGCAACCCGTCGAGCAGTCGGCCGGCACTGGCCACCAGTATCGCGGCGGAGAGCCACGGAATCGCAAGATGGAGGAACTGCACGAGCACAAGCGGTTCCACCGTGGCCCCGGTGGACAGCGAGGACGCGCCGAGAACGCCGAGAGAGCCGCCGACCATCGCGAGTCCGCTCGCGACGACGTAGGTGACGACCGACACCCGGCCACCGTACAGCGCCTCCTGGAGGTCAATCGAGAGCGCCACCAGACGCGTGCCGAGACGGAGCCCCTTCGACAGCACGAGCAGCCCGAAAACGGCGGCGATAGCCCCGAACGCACCGGTGAGGCTCTCCGAAACCGAAAGCAGGGCCGGAAACGCCAGCAGCGCCAGTCCGACGGGAACGAGCACCGTCCGGCGGAGTTGTTCGTCGCCGAGAAACTGCTTGAGCAGGTAGTACGTCGACTCGATGTCGCGGGCCTGTCTGACCACCACACGGTCGACTGCGGCCACCGGCAGACGGCTCTCGACGACCGGCAACAGTCGCTCGTCGTCGCCGCTGTCGACAACCACCACCGCCGAGTCGAGGTCGTACTCGTCGACGAGTTCGTCGAGTTGCCGGGCGAGCGCTCGCTCACCGCCGATCTGCTCGGAGCGAGCGAGCACCGCGAGAGTGGTCTCTTCCTCCAGGTCGCGCGCGACCCGGAGACCCTCCAGGATGCAGTTTACCCTGCTGTCCTCCGGGTCGTCGACGCCGACTCTCGTCACCAGCGACTCGGCAGCCGACCGGCCCACGACTGGCGGGTCGGCCCCGACATCCCCCCGCGTCAGACAGACCACCAGTGTGCTCACATCCACATCCACGCGGTGGGGGGTAAAAAGTCCAGGCAACGTCGCCGCTGCCCGCTGTGACCGAGACGGCGAGGCGAGCAGCCGAGCGGTCGGAGGGCTGTCGCGTCGGATGTGGGGCTCCCGATTGTGCCAGCAGGTCCTGATTGTGCCGGCGAGTCACCGTCTCGCGTGTGAGGGGTTCACACCGGGCGGCAGAAAGGGAATTCTTAACACCATCTCTAACGGATACGAGGGTATGGCCGACAGTATCGAGGTACTCGTCCCGGGCGGAGAGGCCGACCCGGGCCCGCCGCTCGGACCCGAACTCGGGCCGACACCGGTGGACGTGCAGTCAGTTGTACAGGAGATAAACGACCAGACGGCCGCGTTCGACGGGACGGAGGTGCCGGTGACCGTCGACTACGAGGACGACGGCTCGTTCGAGATCGGGGTCGGTGTGCCGCCGACGGCCGAACTGATAAAGGACGAGGCCGGGTTCGACACCGGCAGCGGCGAACCCCAGGAGGAGTTCGTCGCCGACCTCTCGGTCGACCAGGTCGTCCAGATCGCCGAACAGAAACAGACTGACCTGCTCTCGTACGACCTGCACAACGCCGCAAAGGAGATTGTCGGCACCTGCACCTCGCTCGGTGTCACCATCGACGGCGAGGACCCTCGCGAGTTCAAGGAACGAATCGACAGCGGCGAGTACGACGACCGCCTCGCCTCCGCTGCCGAGGCCTGAACTCATAGACTTTCTGGACGTGGTCGGCGCGGTTTCCGCCGGGGCCGGCCGAAACCCTGTGCAGTGTCGAGAGCAACAGAACCCGCGCTGAGCGGCCGTGTCGGTTATTTCGCGATGGTGACCGACGCCGGGGAGCGCCGCATCACCGTCTCGGCGACACTGCCCAGCAGCAGGCGGGCGATACCGTCCCGGCCGGCGGAGCCAAGCACCACGTGGCCGACCTCCTCCTGTTCGACGAACTCGACGATGGTGTCGGCGGGTGTCCCGGCGGCGCTGCGTGTCTCGACAGAGCGGTCGTGGTCCGCCGCGATGTCGGTGGCCCCCGAGAGCACCGACTCGGCGTGGTCATCACGTTCGTCGACCCAGCCCTGTGCCCCGTCGGACTCGGCGGCGTCGCGACCGGCGTCGGTCGTCGGGTACGTGACGTACAGCGCGGTGATATCGGTCTGTGGAAAGCTCTCGAGCGCGTAGGTCAGCGCGCGGCGCGAGTGTGTCGACCCGTCGAACGGGACGAGCACCTGCTCGGGTGCGTCCGACGGGGGGGCCTGCCGGACGACCGTGACCGGAACCGGCGAGCGCCGGGCGACCGTCTCGGCGACACTGCCCAGCAGCAGGCGCGCGGCCCCGTCACGCCCGTGGCTCCCGATGACGATGTGGTCGACGCCGGCCTCGTCGAGGTAGGACAGGGTTGTGTGGGCGGGGCGCCCGTACCGAACGGCCGTCTCGATGCGCTCGCCGGCGTCGTGGGCCTCGCGGACGCCGTCGAGCATCTCCTCTGCGTTCTCGTGCTGTCCGGGGTACCGCGAGGCCTCGTAGCCCGCGGCGACACCCGTATGATCGCCCGCCGGTTCGACGACGTGCAACAGCACGACTGTCGCCGATTCGGACGTCGACAGCGCGTGTTCGAGCGCGTGGTCGGCCTGTTCAGACTGGTCGTAGGGGACGAGAATGCGTGACATTATTTTGTGGTGGTGACAGTTACTGGCGAGCGCCGGACCACCGTCTCGGCGACACTGCCAAGCAGCAGTCGTGCGGCGCCGTCACGGCCTGTCGAACCGATGACGATGTGGTCGACGTTTGCGGTGGTGGCGTACTCGACGATGGACTCCGCGGGGTCGCCCTCGACGGTTTCCGTGGTGAGGCTGTGGTCGTGTTCCTCGGCCAGTTCCTCCGCGACGCCGAGCACGGACAGGACGTGTTCCTCGCGGTTGTCCTCCCAGTCGCTGAGCGCGTCGAACAACTTGTCTGCGCTCTCGATACCGGTGACCGGAGGCGAGGAGACGTACAGCGCCGTGATGTCTGCGTCGGGAAACCGCTCGAACGCCGATTCGAGGGCGCTCCGTGCGTGTGCCGAGGCGTCGAACGGGACGAGCACCGTCTCGGGGTCGGACTCCTCGGTCGGGTTGCGAACAACCGAAACCGGGACCGGCGAGCGCCGGACCACCGTCTCGGCGACGCTGCCAAGCAGCAGACGAGCGGTCCCGTCGCGGCCACGACTCCCCATGACGATGTGGTCGACTGGCTCTGCGGTTGCGTACGCGAGCAGTTCCCGCACCGGCCGGCCGTACCGCACGACCGGCTCGATGCGCTCGCGCTCGGGGCCGTCGTACCACCGGCGGGCCCCGTCAAGCATCCGCTCGGCGGTTTCGATCTGTTGCTCGTAGGCCGAACTCGTTCTCTCGCCCGGGTCGTCGACCGGTTTGACGACGTGTATCAGCACAACCTCCGCGGACTCGAAGACGCCCAGAGCATGCGAGAGCGCATACTGTGCCTCCTCCGAACTGTCGTACGGAACGAGAACACGGCTGTCCATGCGGCAGTTTCGGCCTCCGGGGTGAAGTATGGTGTGTTCGCTCCCGCGGGCCAGGAACAGCAGGGGAACTCGGACGTTGGTTGCCCCGCAGTCGGGGAGAGTCGACCAGTCCAGATTTATGTAGTCGGTTAGAACACAGGCCCATGAGACGAGCACAACTGTTCACGGTGCTCGTGGGACTCTGTCTGCTCGGTGTCGGCGGCGTCGCGGTCACCGCCGGAGCAGACACCCCGGGAGCACCGCCGGCGGGCCCGGTCACCGACACAGCCGGGGCCGCGGCCCCCGGCACACAGGCACCGGTGCTGGCGAGCGACCACGTCAACGGGTGTGCCGCCGAACCGCCCGGGGACCTGGCCGACCCCGCCGGTGACACGAGCGACGTCGTGGGCTGGGTCGACGGCTACTGGTACAACGAACCCGTCGACGTCACCGGCCCGGCGCTGACCGAGGCGGAACTCGACGTGCTGGTCAGGCGAACGGCCGCCCGCGTCGAGGCGCTCCGGTGTCTCGCGTTCGAGAAACTGCCGCCCACGGAGATGCGGACCCGCAACGAGCACCGCGACGAACTCGAGGCGCAGTTCGAGGCGGCGGTCACCGACGCGGGCGCACGCTTCGACAACGCCCTGTTTTCGACGACGCTCATCGCCGGCCAGTCTGTCGATGCAATCGAACTCCAGTTGGACGCCCAGACCTCGTTCCCGGCCGCGTTCTACAACATCGAGGAGGAGTTCATCGGGTTCATCACCGAGGAGCCGGACAGCATCGAAATCGACCAGACCACGCTCGCTCACGAACTGGTCCACGCGCTGCAGGACCAGAACTTCGAACTCGGGTCGGTGTTCGAACAGCCAACCACCGACGACGTGACCTCGTCGCTGGCGGTTGTCGAGGGTGACGCGACACTGGTCGAGGAGCAGTACGTCGAGAACTGCGAGAACGGCGCGTGGGTCGACAGCTGTCTCAGACAGCCACCGGGCCAGCCACCGGACATCCCGAGTTGGCCGCTGACGCTGGAACAGCTCGCGGCGTACAACATGCCGCTGGTCGAACAGCAGTTCGAGAGCGAGGGCTGGTCGGGCGTGAACAGCCTGCTCGAGGACCGGCCCGACTCCGCGGTCGAGGGGCTGTACCCAGACCGCTACGGCGAGTTCGAGCCGACACTCCCGACAGTCGAGGACCAGAGCAGCGCCGACTGGGAGCGAATCGAACTCGACGGCCGCAACGACGAGGTGTTCGGCCAGCACGCGCTGACGTCGATTCTCATGGCCCCGTTCTACGAGACGAACGGACAGACCGAGATTATCGACTCCGCCGAGTTCCTGGGTGCCGGCCAGGAGATAAACTACGCCCACCCGGCGACCGACGGCTGGCAGGGTGACCGGTTCTACGGCTACACGAACGAGGAGAACGACACTGCCGGCGTCTGGCGGCTCAACTGGGAGAGTGAGGACGGCGCCACGACGTTCACCGACGCCTTCGAGGAACTCGCGGCCTACCGTGGTGGGAGTCTCGCCGAGGGCTACGAGAACGTCTACACCTTCGGAGACAGCGAGGAGTACGACATGGCACTCGGCATCGAGCGCGGCGACGACAGCACTCTCGTGGTGACCGCGCCGACAGTCGAGGAACTGACCGACGTCCACGGGACGTTCGAGGCTGTGACCGACGACCCCGACGACGGCACCGGTGGTGACGGTGGCACTGACGACGGCACCGGTGGTGACGGTGGCACCGGTGGTGACGGTGGCACTGGCGACGGCACCGACGGTGACGGCACCGATGGGGGCATGAGCGACGGAACGGACGGCGGTGCGGACGACGGCACGACGGACGCGGGGAGCGACACGGACGCCGACGACGACGGGGCCGGGTTCGGGGTGCTGGTCGTAGTGGGTGCGATTGTGGCCGGGGTGCTCGTTGCTCGCCGGCGACGGCGGCGGTGAGTGACCCGCCGGAGCGCACAGATTGACATCCTCCTGCGCCTGAAGACGCAGGAATCCCGAGCGTGGGGATAATAATTTAAGCCAGTCGCAGACGGTGTAGCGATGTATGCCACGCGTAATTAGAGACGGTGTGTCGCTGTACTACGAGCACGACCAGGCAGACGGGGACGGCGACGCCGTGGTGTTCGTCGAGGGACTGGGTGTGGGCCGGTGGCTCTGGCACTGGCAACGTGAGGCATTCGCTGGCGAGTACAATCTCGTGTTGCCGGACAACCGGGGTGCCGGGAACTCCGACGCGCCGCTCCCGCCTGTCGTGCCGCGGCTCCCACAGCTGGTTCGGCTCCTGTATTTCACGCAGGTCGGGGGCTACTCCGACGCGGAGATGGCCGCCGACCTGGATGCAGTGCTCGCGGACGCGGGCATCGACCGCGCGCACGTCGTCGGGGCGAGCATGGGTGGGATGGTCGCCCAGCGGTACGCACTCGAGTACGACCGCGCGACGTCGCTGACCCTGCTGGCGACCACCCACGGCGGCGACGAGGCGGTTCCAATTCCCGACGAAACCCAGCAGCGCATCTTCGACACGCCCGAGAACGCGACAGAGCGCGAGAGGATACGCCACCGGATGGGGCCGGCACTCACCGACGAGTTCGTCGAGGGAAACCCCGAGACGGTAGAGCAGATTCTCGACTGGCGCCAGGCGCAGGACGCGGGCGAGGTGGCCCGGGAGGCCCAGACCGGGGTGGGCGCGAACTTCGACGTGAGCGGCCGGGTCCACCAGATAGAGCTCCCGACGCTGGTGCTCCACGGCACCGACGACCGTGTTGTCCCGGTCGAGAACGGCGAACTAATCGCCGAGAAACTGCCGAACGGGCGACTGGAGCGCGTCGAGGGGGCGCCGCACATGCTGATGGTCGAGCGCTCGAAGGAGGTCAACGAGCATCTGCGGGGCTTTCTCGCCGAGCACTAGTCCTGCTCGGTCTCGACAGGGGTGACAGAGTCCGAACCCGAGCCGAGGCGTCCGGAGATGTAGCCGGCGACAGACCGCGTGCCGAGTCTGAGCCGCAGGGTTCCGAGCAGTCCAACGGGGAGAAAGAGTACGAACAGGACGAAGATGATGCCCGCGTAGAACTCGCCGTGGCCGGTCATGAACGACTCGATGGCCCCGTTGACGGTCAGCCCGCCGCTGATTGTCGCATCGAGGATGCCGCCGGGGAG